>JAVKCR010000368.1:0-9916 GCA_040222645.1 Rhodospirillales bacterium | reverse complement strand
TCGCTTCTCCGGCTCCTTCCACGCCACCAGACAAATGCCAGGACAAGCGGGATGACGATCATCAACCCGACGGCCACCGGCCGCTGGGTGAGGATGAAATCGGCCACGTTGCCTTGTGACATCAGGATCGTCTGCCCGAAGGCGTATTCCATCGGCGGGGTCAGGATGAAACCCATGACCAGCGGCGTGACGTCGAAATCGAGCTTTCGCGCGCCATAGCCGAACAGGCCGAACGCCATCAGGAACATCAGGTCCATGGGATTGGACCGGTAGACGTAGGTTCCGGCCACCGCGAACACGAGGGTCAGCGGCACCAGGTAGGCGCGGCGGATGGACACCAGCCGCGCGAAGACCGGGATCAGCAGGTAGCCGACGATCCCGAGCAGGATGCAGGCGATGATCATCGAGCTGAGCAGGGCATAGATCATCGGCGCCTGTTCGGTGAACAGCTGCGGCCCCGGCCGAAGGCCTTGCGCACCAGGGCGCCGAGCAGGATGGCCGTGATGTTGTCGCCGGGAATGCCGAGCGTCAGCAGCGGCACCATGGTCGGGCCGTTGACCGCGTTGTTGGCGGCTTCCGGCGCCGCGATGCCGTCCAGTTCACCCTGGCCGTACTTCTCCGGCGTATCGGACGCATTCTTCGCCGCCGCATAGCCCATCAGCGCCGCGACCACCTGCCCGACGCCCGGGATGGCCCCGATGGAGGCGCCAAGCGCCGTCGAGCGCAGGATGGACCGCCGGCTGTTCATCAGTTCCGACCACCGCAGGCGCTCGCCTTCCGGCCGCACGTTCAGCGCCTTAAGCGCCAGCCCGACGCGCTGCTCGACGGCGAGCAGGATTTCCGGGATGGCGAACAGGCCGATCAGCATCGGCAGCAGGTCGATGCCGGCCTGGATGGCGAAGAAATCGAAGGTAAAACGGTTGAGCGCGCCGATCGGGTCCTGCCCGATCAGCGACAGGAACATGCCGATCAGCAGCATGAGGAGACCCTTGGCGACGGCCCCGCCGTTCGAGGCGGCGATGATCACCATCGACATCAGCAGCACCACCACCAGTTCCGGCGGCCCGATCTTGAGCGCGATCAGCGCGATCGGCCCGATCAGGAAGATCGTCAGCAGGCTGGAGGCGGTATCGCCGAACACCGACGCCGCCAGCGCCATTTCCAGCGCCTTCCGCGACTTGCCCATTTTCGTCAGTTTCGGGCCGTCGAAGGTCGTCGCGACCGAGGCGCCGGTGCCCGGAATGCCGACCAGGATGGCCGGAATGGACCCGCCATAGATGCCACCCTTGTAGACGCCGATGAGGAAAGGCAGGCCGATCAGGGGATCGAGGAAGAAGGAGATCGGCAGCAGCACCGCCATCGCCATCACCGTGGTGAAGCCGGGCAGCGATCCGACGAAGATGCCGAGCACGAGACCGATCCCGGTCATCGCGATCGTGTCCGGCCGCAGGACCATCAACAGGCCGGCCCAGAGATCCTCCAACATTCAGCCGCCCCCCGGAAGCCAGGCCGGAAACGGCGGCAGAGATACATGCAGCAGGCGGGTGAAGATGACGAATATCAGGCCGGGAATTCCCAGCGCGCAGATCGCGATCCGGATCGCATCGCGGGCCCCGTAATAGATCGAGAGCAGCGCCACCACGAGTGCGCTCGACAGCACGAACCCAGCCGGCTCCAGCGACTGGGCATAGACGAAGGCGATGAACAGGGTGGCGATCACGCTGGGCGCCGGACCGGCAAATGCCGGGCCGCGCTGTCCCTCCGGCTGGCGGGCGGCGTCCCAGACATTCCACAGGCTCACCAGAAACCAGCCGGCCGTCACCAGGTAGGGGAAGGTCTTCGGGTCGAGCCCCGCGGGCCCGAAACCGAACAGCGAGACGGGCTTGTCCACCTGGTAGGGCACCAGCACCCACATCGCGGCGGCCAGCAGGGTGCTGACCATCGACGCGATCAGGTAAGGGCTCGGCCGGAACAACGATTTCGCGACGTCGCCCAGCTTCAGGCCCGCAGTCATGTGCAATGGCTCACGGCAACGAGCTCAACGCCGTGACCGGGTTGCAGCACAATGCGGATATCCGGATGATTTTATCAGGACAGCCTCCCATATCGATTGGACGCGGGTCGTGACTTCCTGCCCGCGTCTGCCAATATGCGACCACGGATTATCGATAATCGCAAATCTTTAAAGCTGATAGGCAGCGTCAGGAATCCCGATACCGCGCCGGTTGCGGATTCCGCTTACATAGGCCGGCCGACCCCGCTACGGTTGTGCCAAGTTCATCAAAATGAACCGACAGGGAACGATCTACATGGATGTCTCGACTACGCTGGCCAGGCTGTCGCTGGCGGAACAGATCAGGGACAGGATTCTCGCCCGCATCATGGCGGGCGACCTCAAGCCCGGCGACCGTCTCATCGAGCTCCGGATAGCAGCCGAGATGAATACCAGCCAGGCACCGGTCCGCGAGGCCATCCGCGAGCTCGAGGCGATCGGGCTCGTCGAATCCCATCGCAACCGGGGATCGCGCGTCCGCATCATCAGCGACGAGGAACTGCGCGACATGTACGATGTCCGCGCGCAGCTCGAAGGCTATGCCGCTGAACTCGTGGCGCGCAAGCAGGTGCCGATCGCCGGAGATCTTCGCGCCTGTGTCGATGCCATGAAAGAGGCGGCGGAGGCGAAGGATTCCGCCTCCTTCTCGCAGCACAACTCCACCTTCCACCGGCTCATCGTCGAGGCGGCGGGCAACGTCATCCTGCTCGGTTTCTGGGAAACCCTGAACGTCAAGGCCCGCACCCTGATCAACGTGTCCCGGCAGAAGCGCGACCTCGGCAGGATCGCCCGCTCGCACGAGGCGATCGTCGAGATGATCGAGGCGGGCAAGCCGACCAAGGCCCGCAAGGCCGCCTCTGCACATGTTCTCGAGAACAAGCCGGACTAGAAAGCCGCCACGAAGCGGTCGGCACAGCACCCCACGAGAATTCACAACAAGAACACAGGATTTCCAGGCGGATCATGAAAGCATCGGCAGACGGCACCCGGCATTGCACCGCGGCGGAACTCGCCACCTTCATCGCCCGCGTGCTCAAGGCGACCGGGTTCGGCAGCGGCGACGCCCGCGCCATCGGCGAGCTGATGGCGGAAGCCGATCTCAACGGGTCGGACGGTCACGGCATCTTCCGACTGCCGGCCTACGTGAAGCGCATCCGCTCCGGCGGGCTCAACGTCACGCCGCGGCTGCGCGTGCTGCGGGAGAAGTCAGGCATGGCGCTGGTCGACGGCGACAACACCCAGGGCCACCTGGTGATGAAGTTCTGCGCCGAACTGGCCATCGAGAAGGCCCGCAAGAGCGGCGTGGCCTGGGTCGGCTGCCGGCACTCGAACCATGCGGGCCCGGCGGCGCTCTACGCGAAGATGCCGATGATGAAGGACATGATCGGCCTCTATGTCGCGGTCGGCAACGCCAACCACCTGCCGCCGTGGGGCGGCACCGAGATGCTGCTCAGCACCAATCCCATCGCCATCGCCGTGCCGGCTTTCGAGGAACCGCCGGTGGTTCTCGACATGGCGACCACGGTCGCCGCCTACGGCAAGGTCAAGACCGCCGCCCAGCGGGGCGAGCAGATGCCGGAAGGCTGGATGATCGACAGGGATGGCCGGCCCCTGACCGACCCGAACCGGGCGTCGGAAGGCTTCCTGCTGCCGATCGGCGGCCCGAAGGGATATGGCCTGTCGCTGATGTTCGGCCTGCTCGCCGGCACCCTGAACGGGGCGGCGTTCGGCAAGGACCTCGTCGATTTCAACGCCGACTTCAAGACACCCACCAACACCGGCCAGTTCATCGTCGCCATCGACATCGAGGCGTTCGCCGACCCCGACGCCTTCAAGCGTAACGTCGACGGCATCGTCCGGATGATGAAGGCATCGCCGAAGATGACCGGCTACGACGAGATCCTGCTGCCGGGCGAGCGCAGCCACCGCACCCGGCTGGACCGCCAGAAACACGGCATCCCGATCCCGGACCAGCTGCTGGCCGCCCTGAACGCCACCGCGGACGAGGTCAGCGTCGACCATCTCTGAGCCTAAGGCGGCGGCAACCAACTGGCGGCGGCGGTTCCGGAACGCCGTCCGCTCCCGGCTAGACGTCGATCTCGACCGGACCTTGCGGGTGGGAGCAGCAGGCAAGGATGAAGCCTTCCTCGATTTCCTGGTCGAGGATGCCGCCATTGTGGTTCATGGCCACCGTCCCGGAAAGTTTCCGGACCTTGCAGGTACCGCAAAATCCGAGCTCGCAGGCTGCCGGGATCCGGACACCGGCGAGACGCGACGCCTGCAGGATGGTTTGCCCGTCCGGGCATTCCCAGGTCACGCCGGACGTCGCGAAGCTGACCGGCACGCCCGGCGTATCCGCCGCCGACGCCGCGTTCCCGATCGCCGCCTCGACGGCGGAGGCTTTCGGTGCGGCGAAGCTTTCCTGGTGGAAATGCAGCGGGTCGCAGCCGCCGGCCACCAGCATCTCCCGCACGGCGGTCATGAACGGTTCGGGACCGCAGCAGAACACTTCCCGTTCCCCGAAATCCGGCACCAGCAGCGGCAGCCTGACCGCATCGATGCGGCCCCTGTGGCCGAATGATTTCTCGGCACCCGACCGCTCCGTCACCAGGAAATCGAGCGACAGGTTCGGCATGCGGTAGCCGAGCATTTCCAGTTCCCGGCGAAAGATCACGTCCTCCGGCCGGCGGGCGCAATTGATGAAGGCGACATCGGTCCAGGGGGCGCAATCGTTCAGCCAGCGCAGCATCGACATCATCGGCGTGATGCCCGACCCTGCCGAGACGAAGAGATATTTCGCCGCCGGATTGTCATGCAGCGAGAAACTCCCCGACGGGCCGAAGGCGTTCAGGTGCATGCCCGGTCGAAGCGCCTCGAACATCCAGCGGGTGCCGATGCTGTCCGGCTGCATCTTGACCGTGACCGCAATCGAGAAGGGGCGCGACGGGCTCGACGCCAGGGTATAGGTCCGGAGCAGCGGCTCCGGTTCGCACGGCAGTTCGAGCGTGATGAACTGTCCGGGCCGGTAGCGGAACCATGTCTGGTTGTCCGACCGGAACGTGAAGGTCTTGACGTTCGGCGCTTCGTCCGCGATCGCAACGACCTCCAGCGACTGGAGATCGTCCCGCCACGGCTGCATTTCATCGAGATACCGGTAGAGACCGGCTTCCGGAACGTCTGTCACCACGGCGGCTTTCAGGCGACGATCTGCAGGGTTTGGCCAAGCGACGCCGCCAGGCGCGGCTCGAGAAAGCGCAGGTACCAGTCGACGAACTGTTCGACCGGCGCCTCGTAGACCTCCGAATAGGGACCCGGCTCATAGGCCGGCGACCTGATGCCGAAGGCGTTCTCCTCGACGATCCGCCGGTCCTGTTCGTTGGTTTCGTTCCAGACATGGGTCAGGTCGGCGAGGTCGTAATCGACACCCTCGACCGCATCCCTGTGAACCAGCCACTTGGTCGTGACCTCGGTCTCGCCCGCGCCGCGCGGCAGCACCCGGAACGTCACCGCATGATCGCCCAGCACATGATTCCAGGTGGTCGGGTAGTGGCACATCATCAGCGTCCCGATTCCGGTTCCCCGGACTCCGTCAGACAGCGGGCGCCGCACGGCCGCCTGGCCGGACATGGTGTAGCTGGCGGCACCCCGATCCAGCGGCCCCCGCGACAGCCTGAACTGTCCCTGCTGGTCCATTGCCAGGCGGGACGGCAGGCCGGCGGCTTCGCAATGCCGCCAGTGAGCCAGCATCTCGACATTGTCCTCGAGGCCGGAGACACCGTACATGGCGGGCGCCTCGGGGAAGGTCCGGCAGAGTTCAGGATGGTTCGCCGCGCAATGGTAGCATTCCCGGTTGTTTTCCCAGACCAGCTTCCAGTTGCCCTTCTCGATGACGGTGGTCTGGCAGGCGACCTTCGCATCCGCCAGCCGGTGGGGGGCGAAGTAGGGCTCCATCATGGCCCGGAACGAGGCGAAGTCGGCCGGGTCGTCGGCCAGGCAGACGAAGACATAGCCGCCGGCGGTCTCGCAGGCGACCGGCTTCAGGCTGTAGGCAGAAAGATCGAAATCCTGCGCCATCTGGCGCGCGAAGATCAGCGATCCGTCGAGGTCGTATGTCCATTGGTGATAGGGGCAGACCAGTCTTGCCGAGACGCCCCTTTCCGCCGCGCAGACCCGGCTGCCGCGATGCCGGCAGGAATTGTGGAATGCGCGGACCCGCCCGTCCTTGTCGCGCACGATGACGACCGGGTAATCGCCGATCTGCACCGTGAAGAAATGCCCGGGCTTCGGAAGTTCGCAATCATGGCCGACGAAGAGCCATTCCCGGTACCAGATCATCTCGAGGTCGATTTGGTGGAATGCCTCGTCGACATAGAAGGGCCGGTCAAGGGTGAAACCGGAACGCCGGTTCCGGATCAGGTCGAGCATCTGGTTGCGCGTGTCCATGTGCTGTCCTCAGCGAGCGGAATGAACCTGTGGATCCGGAGGCAGCGGCCCGGATGGCCGCCAATATCCCCCGCAGGATCATGGTTCCAATATCTTGAACTCCGACCGGGATCAGCCTGTTGCCTGGCCCCGGCCTTCTTTCGAACGGCGGCAACCCGGAGAACAGGCGGGTTCCTGTCTGCACCCACTCCGGTATAGCCGCAAAGGCGTCGCCGGGCAGCAGAATATGATCATGGCGCATCGTCCCGGAGAATCCGGAAAACGACATGCGGTGACATGGAGGCGACCGGCAGGCGGAATCGGGTTAAACCGCCATACCCTCGCGGTTTTTCATGCAGTCGGCGCAAGCCGCACCAGCGGGAACGAAAATCATCCTGACCGGGAAAGAACGTGCCGCCCCTTCCTACTCGGCGAGCATCGAGACGTGAGCCGCCGCCACGCGCCAGCCGTCGGGCGTGCGCACCCAGGTCTGGCTCTGCAGGCCGCGCCGGCCCGTCTCCAGGCGCCGGTACTCGCAGAAGGCGATTGCCATGTCCGGGCCGTAGGCGGCGATATGCACCCGGGTCAGGGACCGGTTCAGGCGGCTGGCGTCCCGACCGGCGCGGAAGGCCGCGATCTCGTCGAAGCCGTAGAGCGTTTCCGCGACGCCATAGCGAACCGTCTGCGGCGCGTTCTGGAACAGCTCGTCGAGAACCGCCACGTCATTGGTCACCAGCGCCGTCTCATAGCGGTCGAACTGCGCGCGGACTTCCGCGATCACGGCCGGGTCGTCGTTCGGAATCAGGCTCAAAACTTCGTTCCTCGCATCACGGGTTGATCCGGCAATCTTTCACGGCGCGCATGTAGATGGCAATTTCCGACACTGCCTTTCGGAGAAACGAACGAGCCTCTCAGCCCGGATTGCGATTGCCTGTTTTGCCAGTAAACACTATCCAGTGTCCGGGCTGATACCGGCGTGGTAGTTTCGCGCCGGCCGGCATCGCCGGAAACGATCCAGAAAGAACAACCCGCATGAAAACCGAAAGCCCGTCCGGAGACGATACGGAAGGCCTGAACAAGAACCACGCCACCTACCTGGTGCCGGGCTTGCAGCGCGGGCTGAACGTGCTGGAGATCGTCGCCGGCGCCCGCAAGGCGCTGACCGTGACCGAGATCGCCGCCCGCCTCGGCGTCAGCCGCTCCTCGGCCTTCCGGCTGATCTACACGCTCCGCTACATGGGCTGCCTGGAACTGTCGCCGGACGAGCGCTCCTACCAGCTCGGCGCGCGGGTGCTCAACCTCGGCTTCGCCTTCCTCAATACGCAGAGCATCATCCAGGTCGCCCGGCGCGACCTCGAGACATTGCGGGACGCCACCGGCGTCTCGGCGCATCTCGCGATCCGCGATGGACGGGACGTGCTGTTCCTGGATTGCGTCCAGTCGAAGACCGGCTTCCAGAGCAACGTCAATGTCGGCTCGCGCATCGGGGCGCACGCCTCCCCGCTCGGCTGGCTGCTGATGTCGGACATTCCCGGCCGCAAGATAGCAGACCTGTTCCGCGACGCCCCGCTCGAAGCCCTGACCGACAAGACGCCGACCACCTTGCCGGCACTGATGGAGAAGGTCATGCAGGCGGCGAGCGACGGATTCATCGTCAGCCGGGGCTTCGCCGAACGCGGGGGAAGCTCGGTCTCGGCACCGGTGTTCGACAAGGACGGCGACATCATCGCCGCGATCGACATATCCGGCCCGGACAGCGCCTTCGACGAGGCGAAGTTTGCCGGTTTCTACAAGGACGAGGTGGTTCGCGCCGCCAACCTGATCTCGGAGCGGCTCGGCTACACCGCCCGCTGATCAGGCGAGGCCGAGGATGTCCCGCGCCTCGCGGGCGCTCGCCATGGTGCCGCCGAGGGTCTCGACGATGCCCACCGCCTTCTCGACCAGCTGCGCGTTGTTGCGGCAGAGCTCGCCCCTGGCGACATGCACGGTGTCTTCCATGCCGATGCGGACATGCCCGCCGAGCAGGTAGGCCTGGGCGACCATCGGGAAGGCCATGCGGCCGATGCCGAACCCGGCCCAGTCGCAGCCCGCCGGCAAGAGGCCGCGGAGATAGAGCATGGTTTCCGGCGAGGCGATGGCGCCGTAGCGGACGCCGAGCACCATCTGCACCATCGGCGGCGATTTCAGGATGCCCTGGTCGAGGAAGTGGTTCATCAGCTGCACGTCGCCGGAATCGAACACCTCGAATTCCGGCTTCACGCCGGCGGCGTAAATGCGCTCCGCCATGATCTGGAGGTTCTCGGGCGTGTTGATCACCGCCGCCCGGCCCGACCACATGGTGTTCAGGTCAAGCGTGCAGATATCCGGCTTCAGGGCCTCGACATGGGCGATCCGCTTTTCCGGCCGGCAGAGGGTGGAGCCGTCCGCCGCCACCCTGGGGTCGTCCTGCGAGGGAATGAAGCGCCCACCCTCGCCGGTCGTCAGGTTGATGATCAGGTCGGTATTCTTCTCGCGGATCCGGCTGACCAGTTCCTCGTAGAGCGCGAGGTCCATGGAACCGCGGCCGGTTTCCGGGTCGCGGACATGGCAATGCACGATCGCCGCGCCGGCGGATGCCGCCTCCAGCGCCGATTCGGCGATCTGCTTCGGGGTGATCGGCAGGTTCTCGTTCTGGGACGGCATCGTCAGATTGCCGGTCACCGCGCAGGTCAGGATCGTCTTGGAGGTCATTTGAGGGTCGCCGTTTACTGGTCCGAGAGACATTCTTTGATGACGGTATCACAGATGTCGATCATCCGGTCGATCTGCTCTTCCGTCGAGATATAGGGTGGCGCCAGCAGCAGGTGGTCGCCGTTCACCCCGTCGGCGCAGCCGGCCGACGGGTAGGTTACGAGGCCATGCGCCAGCGCCGTCGACTTGATCCGCGCGGCCAGCCCGAAGGCGCTCGGGAACGGTGTCTTCGTCTCCCGGTCGGCGACGAATTCCATCGCCTGGAACAGCCCGCGCCCGCGGATGTCGCCGACATTGGCATGCTGTCCGAAGCGGCTCTCCAGTCCGGCGCGGAGATGGGCGCCAAGTTCGGTGACCCGCGCCAGCAATCCCTCTTCCTCGATGGCCTCCAGCGCCGCCAGCGACCCGGCACAGGCAACGGCATGGCTCATATAGGTATGGCCGTTGGCCAGTGCGCCGCTGCCCGCCTCGATCGCCTCGACGACCGATTGCCGGGCAAGCACGCCGGCGATCGGCTGGAAACCGGCGCCGAGACCCTTGGCGACGATGATGATGTCCGGGCAGACGTCTTCCTGCTCGATGGCGAACAGGGTCCCGGTCCGGCCCATGCCGCACATCACCTCGTCAGCGATCAGCAGGATGTCGTTCTTGTCGCAGATTTCCCGTATCCGCCGGAAATAGCCGGCGGCCGGCGGTACGCAACCGAGCGTC
>JAVKCR010000367.1:0-5944 GCA_040222645.1 Rhodospirillales bacterium | reverse complement strand
TTCGGTCTGGATGAGGCGCTGGCCTATGGCCGGGCAATGGCCGGCTTCGGCCTGCGCTGGTACGAGGAACCGGGCGACCCGGCGGATTACGCGCTGATGGCGGTGCTGGCCGATGTCCTGGTAGGAACGGATCTCGTCCTTCAGCCGGTTCAGGCTGTCGGTCTCGTAGTAATAGCCGCCGGCGGCATAGACCGGCATGGAGGCCCGCGCCTCGACCCCGAAATGATCGGCGATCAGCTTCCAGGCCGGCACGTCCGCCAGCTTCGCATTGAGATCCCAGACGGCATACTCGATCGCCGCCGCCGCATGCGCCCTGTCGCCGTGGCCGCCCGGCTTCTCATTCTGCATGACGATCTTCAGCACCTTCGCCGCATCGACCGACCTGCCGTCTTCGGCGAGGTAATCGTCCGGTTTCGCCTGCTCCAGCCGGGGGATCATGCGGTCGTGCAGGATGCCCGCCTGCCCGTAGCGGCCGATGGAATCGAAGGCGACCCCGACCACGGGCCTGCCGTTGCGGACCACGTCGGTGACCAGCGTCACCAGCGAGATGGTGTGATGCGAGAAATTGACCAGCGAGTTCGAGATGTTCGCACGCAGCGGGACCGTGCGTTCATGAATGCGGGTGATCTTCATGCCTGCCGGAATCCCCCGCCTACTGGTCGACCGGGGAGCCGTCGCGATGCAGGCGCATCTTCACGGGCTTGGAATGGGCCGGCCGCACGGCGACCGGGTCGGCCACGAGATCGAGACCGATACCGGGCCGGGTCGGGATCGTCACGAAACCATCCTTCAGTTCCGGCACCTCGTCGACGATGTCATGGCCGAGATGGTTTTCGACCGAGACCATCCGGTTGCCCTCGAAGCCGGTGGTGTATTCCTGGATCGCGAAGTTCGGAATGCAGGCGTCGATCTGCAGGCAGGCGGCGAGACCGACGGGCGAGAGCGGGTTGTGCGGCACCACCATCACGTTATGCGCCTCCGCCATCGCCGCGACCTTCTTGGCGCCGGTGATGCCGCCGCAGAGCGCGACGTCGACGCGGACATATTCCACCGCCTTGCGGGTCAGCAGCGCCTGGAACTCGTAGATCGTCGAGAAGCGTTCGCCGGTGGCGATCGGGATGGAGATCTTTTCCGCGATGCGGGCCATGGCGTCCGCATCCTCGTAGCGCATCGGGTCCTCGATGAACATCGGGTGATATTCCGCGATGCCTTCCGCCAGCACGATCGCCTCCGCCGGGGTCAGGCGGCGGTGGATCTCGATGCAGAGATCGACATCGTCGCCGGCCGCCTCGCGCATGCGCCGGACATTGTCGATGGCATCGCGCATCTTGCGGATATGCGCCTTGAAGTAGATCTCCTCCTCGCCCTCGTCGAGCAGGGGGTTGATATGGCCGATGGCGGTGAAACCCTGCGCCTTCTTGCGCTTCAGCTCCTCCAGCACCCGCTCGATGTTCTTCTCGTAGACATGGCCGTAGACGCGCACGCTGTCGCGCATCTTGCCGCCGAGCAGCTCGTAGACCGGCACGCCAAGCGCCTTGCCCTTGATGTCCCAGAGCGCGATGTCGATGGCGGAGATCGCCGCGTTGATCGCGTGTCCCTGGAAGTAGGAGAAGCGGTGCATCACCGCCCAGTGATGCTCGATCGGGAACGGGTCCTTGCCAACCAGGTAGGTGGCGAACTTGTCGACCGCGGTCTTCGCCGCCTCGATATGTCCCCAGACGCCGCCCTCGCCGACACCGTGGATGCCGGCATCGGTATGGATACGCACGAACAGGAACTGGCCTGCGTGGATGGATTCGATTCTGGTGATCTTCATGACGCTCCGTCCCCGTTGGTCGCGGCCGAATCACCGCGCTTATTGTACGGACATCATTACCACTCCCATCCGGCGGCACAAGGTCGCGATGCCACCATTCACACCACCGTCCGGTGGCGCTCCAGGCAGGTATCGAGCACCTCGTCCGGGTCGCGCTGCCACCAGTTGGCGGCGGAGAAGATCTCGACCTCGATGAGCCCGTCGAAACCGGCATCCTCGACCCAGCCGCGGATCTTCGGGATGTCGATCACCCCGTCGCCCATCATGCCGCGGTCGAGCAGCAGGTCGGTGGTCGGCACCAGCCAGTCGCAGACATGGAAGGCGAGTATCTGCTTCCCCCTGCCGGCGCGGGCGATCTGCGCCTCAAGCTCCGGGTCCCACCAGACATGGTAGACGTCGATTGCGACGCCGATCCCCTCGCCCAGCCGGTCGCAGATATCGAGGGCCTGGCCGAGCGTGTTCACGCAGGCGCGGTCCGCGGCGTACATCGGGTGCAGCGGTTCGATCGCCAGCGGCATCTCGTTGGTGCGTGCATAGTCGAGCACGGCGGCAATGCCGTCCTCGACCTGGGTGCGTGCGCCGGCGATATCTTTCGAGCCTTCCGGCATGCCGCCGACCACGAGCACCAGGCAATCGGCGCCGAGCGCCACCGCCTCGTCGATGGCCTTGCGGTTGTCCGCGATGTTGGCGAGCCGGCCTTCCTGCGTCGCCGCCGGAAACATGCCGCCACGGCAGACACCGGAAACGCCGATACCGGCATCGCGGATATGGCGGGCCGTTTTATCGAGCCCGTAGGCCGCGATCTGGTCGCGCCAGGGGGCGACGCCGCCGAAGCCACGCTTCGCGCAGCCCTCGATGATCGCCTTCAGGCCCCATTTCTGACGCACGGTGGCGCCGTTCAGCGACAGCAGCCCGGAATCGCTGGAGAGGTCCCGCATCGGCTCAGCCGTCCAGGCCGTGGATGGCCAGCACGCGTTTCATGCGCGTCGTCGCCATCTCCGGATCGCTGAGCAGGCCCGCCTTGTCGGCGAGCCGGAACAGTTCCGCGAGATGCTTCAGCGAGCGCGCGCTTTCCTGTCCGCCGATCATGGTGAAATGCTTCTGGTGGCCGTTGAGATAGGCCATGAACACCACCCCGGTTTTGTAGAAGCGGGTCGGCGCCTTGAAGATGTGCCGCGACAGCGGCACGGTCGGCGCGAGGATGTCGTGGTAGCCCGCCATGTCCTGCCGGCCCATCGCCTGCAGGGCGGCGCTCGCCGCCGGCGCGATGGCGTCGAAGATGCCGAGCAGCGCGTGCGAGTAACCCTCCTCGTCGCCGGCGATCAGGTCCGGGTAGTTGAAATCGTCGCCGGTATACATGGCGACACCCTCCGGCAGGCGCCGGCGCATGGTCACTTCCTTGGCATCGTCGAGCAGCGAGATCTTGATGCCGTCGACCTTCGCCGCGTTGGCCCGGATCACCTCGAGACAGGTCTCCATCGCCGCCATGTGGTCGGAATCGCCCCAGTAGCCTTCCAGCGCCGGGTCGAACATCTCGCCCAGCCAGTGCAGGATCGCGGGTTCGCGGACCTGGCCGAGGATGCGGTTGTAGACCCTGATGTAATCGTCGGGCGATTTTGCCGCCGCCGCCAGCGCCCGGCTGGCCATCAGGATGACCCGGCCGCCGGCCTTCTCCACCGCCTCGACCTGGTGTTCGTAGGCCGCGATGATGTCGTCGAGGATGAGCGAGGGGTCGGGGGCGAGATGGTCGGTGCCGACGCCGCAGGCGATCAGCGCCTTGCCGTCGAAATCCTTCGCCGCGTCGACCGAGCGGCGGATCAGCTCCAGCGAGGTGTTCCAGTCGAGACCCATGCCGCGCTGGGCGGTGTCCATCGCCTCCGTGACGCCGAGGCCGAGACTCCAGATATGCCGGCGATAGGCGATGGTCGCGTCCCAGTCGAGCGCGGTATCGAGCCAGGGGTCGTTGTCGGCCAGCGGGTCGCGCACCACATGAGCCGCGGAATAGGCGATGCGCGGCAGGTCGCCGGCCACGCCGGTCGAGAAATCGCGCGGGGCGGAGAGCGTATAGGGGGCCAGCCCCCCGTCATCGGTCGGCAGGTTGAGGTGGGTCATGCTCAGATCTCCAGTTCGGGCACGTCGAGCCAGCGGCGTTCCTTCCAGCTACGGAGGCCGAGCTCGGCAAGCTGCACGCCCTTGGCGCCGGACAGCAGGTCGTATTGCCACGGCCCGTCGCCATGCAGGTGGCGGATGAAGCCTTCCCACTGCATCTTGAAGCCGTTGTCGTAGACCTGGTTGTTCGGCACTTCCGCCCAGTCGTCGTAGAAGTTCATCTTCTGAGGTTCGTCGGGATTCCAGACCGGCTTCGGCGTGTTGACCCGGGACTGGGTCTTGCAGCGATGCAGGCCGGCGACAGCGGACCCCAGCGTGCCGTCGACATGGAAGGTGACGAGGTCGTCGCGGTTCACCCGGGTGCACCAGGAGGAATTCATCTGGGCGACGATGCCGCCTTCAAGTTCAAAGGTCGCGTAGGCCGCATCGTCGGAATCCGCGACATACTCGTCGCCGTTCTCGTCCCAGCGTTTCGGGATGTGGGTGGCGCCGAGGCAGCTCACCGCGCGCACCGGCGCGATGGTATGGTCGAGCACGTAGCGCCAGTGGCAGAGCATGTCGAGGATGATGCCGCCGCCGTCCTTCTTGCGGTAGTTCCAGGACGGGCGCTGGGCTGTCTGCCAGTCGCCCTCGAACACCCAGTAGCCGAACTCGCCGCGCACCGAGAGAATGCGGCCGAAGAAGCCGTTCTCGCGCAGCGCGCGCAGCTTCATCAGGCCGGGCAGCGACAGCTTGTCATGCACCACGCCGTTCTTCTTGCCCTTGGCCTTGGCATAGCGGGCGATATCGAGCGCGATGTCGAGGCTCTCGGCGGTCGGCTTCTCGCAATATACATCCTTGCCGGCATCGATGGCCTTCTTCAGCAGTTCGGCGCGCAGCTGGGTCGAGGCGGCGTCGAAGAACAGCCGGTCATTCTCGTCGGCGAGCGCCGCGTCGAGGTCGGTGGTCCAACGCGCGACGCCATGCGCCCTGGCCAGCCGCTCCGTCTTGTCGGCGTTGCGGCCGACGAGGATCGGGTCGACCATGACGCGGTCGCCGTTCGACAGCACCACGCCGCCCTGTTTCTGGATCGCGAGGATCGAGCGTATCAGGTGCTGGTTCGTCCCCATGCGACCGGTCACGCCATGCATGATGATGCCAAGCCGAATCTCAGCCATGTTCAGGTACTCCGTTGGTTGTTCTGGTTGCCGGCGTCCGGCGTGGTCTTCATTTCCCGCATGGCTGTCCAGTCCGGTTCGATTGCCGTTCCGAAACCGGTGCATTGCAGGGAGGCGATGGAGAATTTGCCGTCTTTGATATGGGTGCAGACCCGACCGCCGACGCGGCGGTAGAGGTCCGGATGATGCTCCAGGAAGCGCGCCTGCTCGACGTCCGGCGCGCCGGCCATGCCGTTGACGTAATGATGGCCGTTGCGCTCCACGTGGCCGAGACCGAGCAGCGCGACCAGCGCCAGGTCCTGCTGCACGGCGATGCCGGCCTGGCAGGTGAGATCCTCCGCGCTCATGAAATAGGTGCGGCCATGCTGCCCGGAATAGATCCGGCAGCGCGCCAGGTTGATCAGCGACTTGTAGAATCCCTTGCAGTCCTTCGAGGAGATGCCGGCATAGCCGCGCTGGCGCGCTTCCGCGAAGGAGGCGAGGGTCGCATCCGATTCATCGACGATCACCGGCAGGTGGCGCCCCAGTTCGGTGACATCGCGCTCTAGCGCGACGGAGCGGTGGAGCGGCTGCTCGATGAACAGGATGCAGCGGTTGAGCCGCGCCAGGGCAGGCTCCGAAGCGATGGCCGACAGCAGTTCCACGACGCCCTCGACATCCTCGAACTGCTCGTTGCCGTCGAGGGTTGCGAGGTAGCCGAGGCCGCTGCGGTCGAGAACCGACGATATCGCCTTCAGCCGGTCGAGATCGGCCTTGAGGTCGCCGCCGACCTTGATCTTGAAATGCTGATGGCCGTAGGCGGCGATGACCTCCTCCAGCGTCTCCGGCAGGCCGTCGCCGACGCGGGCGTCGGCCGGCTGGT
>JAVKCR010000366.1:0-14574 GCA_040222645.1 Rhodospirillales bacterium | reverse complement strand
GGCTTACGACGAATTCAAGGAATAGCCGCGGGTCTCCGACCTGACCGTGAACAGGTCGCCGGGGTGCGACAGCACCGCGTAGGAGACCCGGCGCACCGTCAGGTGCGTCAGGCGGCGGATGCGGAGCAGGGCCGTGCCTTGGTCCACGTCGAGCGCGAAGGCGGTCGGGGCATCGGCGGCGATCGCCGATATCTCGTGGTCGATGCAGGAATAGGGCGCGTGGTCGTAGAGCCAGTCATAGGCGCTGGCGGCGCTGAAATCGACGTCGAGGGCGTCGGGCACGATATCGAGGTTGATCCAGCGGTCCTCGTGCTGGAACACCCGGTCGCCGGCCCAGTGGCGGGCGACGACACGCAGCATCTTCCGGCGTCCCTCGACCCGGAGCAGCTTGAGGACGACAGTGCGGGGCACCTCGTGGCGCCGGTCGAGGAACTCGTAGCGGTAGGTCAGCCCGAGCGCCTCGATCTCCTCACGGATGCGCGGTACCCGGAACATCACCTCGCCCGAATCGCGCGGCGCCACCAGCGTGCCGGCGCGGCGCCGGCGCACCACCAGGCCCTCGTCGGCCAGTTCGCGCAGCGCCCGGTGCACGGTCAGCCGCGAGCAGCCGAACTCGCCGGCCAGTTCCTCCTCGCTGGATATCCGCTCCCCGGTCGTCAGGATGCCCGTATCGATCTTCTCGCGAAGCGATTCCTTCACCACCTGGTAGATGGGTATCTTCCCGGACATGACGTTCCATTCCGTTGTTCGGCGATTGTCTCACCGCCTTTCTGCCGGCTGTCAACCGGCCCGGGTATTATATAGACAAATAGGATCGGCAAAAGTACCTTCGATTTTGCGGGCCAGGGGGCGTTCGGCGTCCGGCCGTGCGCAGCGCCCGCATCTTTCCGGCCGAACGGGGTGTGGCAATGTCAGCATGGATCAGGATGATTTCGGACGAGGAGGCGGATGCGCAGCTCTCCGAGGTGCTGGATCTCGCCCGCACGCCGCACGGCACGGTCGACAACGTGATGCGCGTCCATTCGCTCCGGCCGAATACCATGCGCGGTCACGTGATCCTCTATCGCGCCTGCCTGCATGACGAGGCCAACACCATCCCGACCTGGTTCCAGGAGGTGATCTCCTCCTATGTCTCGCTGCTGAATGATTGCGCCTATTCCTACGCCAATCACTGGAAGAACGCGCGCCACCTGATGGGCGACGAGGTGCGCGCGGACCGGGTGGAGGCGGCGCTGAAGGCGCGGGCGCCGGAAGACGCCTTCGAGGGCGGAGAGCTTGCGCTGCTGCGCTATGCCGAGAAGCTCACCCTGCATCCCGGCGCCATGGTGAAGGCCGATGTCGAGGCGCTGCGCGCCGCCGGTATCGATGACGGCGCGATCCTCGAGGCGAACCAGATCGTCGGCTACTTCAACTACGTCAACCGGTTGCTGAACGGGCTCGGTGTCTCCACCGCCGGCGACGTGGTCGGCTACTACAAGGCAGATTGAGGGGACTTGGAGATGGACATCCCCGTCATCGACATCGCCCCGCTGCGCGACGGCTCCGACCCGGTCGCGGTCGGCCGCGCGCTGCATGCGGCGAGCAGCGGCCCCGGCTTCATCTACATCCGCAATCATGGCATTCCGGAGGAGTTGATCCGGACCGCGCGGGAAACCGCGCTCCGCTTCTTTCGCTCGCCTGTCGAAGCGAAGGACGCGGTTCGTGTCACCGGCAATCATCGCGGCTGGATCGGCATCGGTTCGGCGAAGATGGCGGACGACGCGAAGGCCGACCTCAAGGAAAGTTACGTATGGGGCTTCCAGGACGAGGAGGGCGACACCCCGCTCGACCATCCCTTGCGCGGCGCCAACAAGTGGCCGGCCTTCATGCCGGAGGTCGAAGATATCTGCATGGCCTATTTCCATGCCGCCCATGCGGTCGCGGAACAGCTGATGCGCGGCTTCGCGCTCGGGCTCGACCTGGCTCCGGAAGCCTTCCTGAAAACCGCCGACCGGCCGATCAGCCGCTGTTCGTGGGTCTGGTATCCACCGCAACCGGCGGATGCGGGCGAGGGGCAGTACGGTGTCGGTCCGCACACGGATTTCGGCGTGCTCACCGTGCTCTGCCAGGACTCGCTCGGCGGCCTGCAGATCCGCCCCAAGGGAAGCGATTGGGTACCGGCGCCGCCGATCGAGGGGACGCTGGTGGTCAATGTCGGCGACCTGCTGGCGCGCTGGACGGACGGGCTCTACCGCTCGACCCCGCACCGGGTGGTCAATACCTCGGGCCGGGAGCGGTTGTCGCTGGTGCTGGCCTACGACCCGAACCCGGAAACCCCGATCGATGCCCGCGATATCCTGGGCGCCGGGTGTGAACCGGCGGAAGCGGAGATCACCTGTGGCGATTACCTGAACTGGCGCTTCGCCCGCGCCTTCGCGCACAAGGGTGCCTAGCTGTGAGTGCACCGACGCGCTTCTCCGGTAAAGATTCCGACCTCGCCGCCGGCGCCAGGAACCTGCTTGAGGGATGTGCGGAGATCGGGCCGGAAACATCGGTGCTCATCATCTCCGAACCGGAGACGGAAGACTTCTTCGATCCCGGCCTGCCGGCGGAACTCGCCCGTCACGCCCGCGCCATCGCCGGTTCTGTCGAGCAGGAGGAGGTGCCGTTCAACCCGGTGGTCTCCGACCCGGACGCGGCGCTGCTGCAGCGCATGGCCGGTTTTGACCGGGTCATCTTCCTGGCCCGTCTCGGTGACCAGCTGCGCTTCCGGCCGAGCCTCGGCGGCAGCTTCGCCGTGATGTGCTATACGCTCGACCGCGACATGCTGGCCTCGCGTTTCGGCCGGCTCGACCATGCCGCCTTCGCGGAACTGAAGGCCCTCGTCGACCGGGCGCTCGCGGCGGCCGGCGAGATCCGTATCACCTGTCCGGCCGGCACCGACTTCCGCGGACCGGGCGCCGCCTTTCCCGGGGGGGAGGCCGACACCTCCGTGCGCCGGTTTCCGCTGTCGGTCTTCACACCGGTCCCCGCCGCCGGCTTCGAGGGCCGGATCGCGCAAGCGGGCTTCCTTTGCGGCACCGGCTCGCAATTCTACAAGCCTCAGGCCTGCGAGATCCGCGAGACCCTGTTCGTACATGTCGAGGGCAACCGCATCCGGCGCTTCGAGGGGGCGGCGCGCGATGTCGCGGCGGCGGAGGCGCATTACGGCATGGTTGCCGGGAAGTTCGGCCTCGACCGCTCCTTCCTGCATTCCTGGCATGCCGGCATCCATCCCGGCCTTGCCTACAGGGTGCCGGCGAACACCTGCTTCGACCGCTGGTCGAACGGCGCCTTCGGCAATCCGCGCATCGCCCATTTCCACACCTGCGGCCGCCACGCGCCGGGCGAGATTTCGCTGAACCTGCTGGATCACACGATCACCCTCGACGGGGTGCGGGTCTGGGAGGACGGCCGGCTTTACCCGGACCGGCTGCCGGGCGGCGGCGAGTTGCTCGCCCGCTATCCCGACGTCGCCGCGGCGTTCGATGCCCCGGCCCGGGAAGTCGGCTTCGGTGAGGCGGACCGGCTGACGTTCTGAAGGGCGGTCTGGAACCTAGGACTCAAAAAAATCCGTCGTCATCCTGACTTTCGTCAGGATGACGTAAATATTTGATTTTGATGTATATAAATTGATGTCATCCCGGCGAACGCCGGGACCTAGAGCGCAATCGCTATGCCCGTCTATCTTGGGTCCCGGCGTTCGCCGGGATGACAAAGTCAGTAGCGCCCGGAGAAACAACCCTACTTCCGCACGGTCCCGGCGAGCGCCGCCGTCAAACCGAGGCCGATCATGACGATGCCGCTGATATAGCGTTCGAACACCGCGAAACAGCGGTTCTGCCGCAACAGGTCGCCCGCCGTGCCGGCGGCGAGTGCGTAGGCGCCGTCGGTGACGAGGCCGAGGAAGGTGTAGTAGAGCCCGAGGAAAGCGATCTGCTGGGCGACATGGCCCCGGTCGAGATCGGCGAATTGCGGCAGGAAGGCAAGGAAGAACAGGGCCGTCTTCGGATTCAGCAGGTTGACGACGAAGCCCTCCCGGAACAGCCGCGCCCGGTTGCGTGCCACCTTGATTTCGCCCGGCGCGGCTGCCGTCGCGGGGCCGAACAGTTTTCGCAGGCCGATCCAGACCAGGTAGGCGGCGCCGGCATATTTCACCACCGAGAAGGCGAGCGCAGAGGAGGCAAGCAGCGCCGACAGTCCGAGTGCAGCGCCCGCCACATGCATCAGAGTCGCCGCATGGATGCCGACGACGGAGACCATGCCCGCCCGTCTGCCATGTGACATCGAGCAGGTGACGATGTAGAGCACCGCCGGTCCCGGCAGCAGCAGGAGCGCCACCGCCGCGCCGGTGAAGAGCCAGAGATGGGTGGCGCCGGGGATGACGAGTTCCATGGATTTCTGCGTCCGGATGTGATGAAGCGGACGCTAGCAGGCGGCAGGGAATGCGGAAACCGATATCGCGGGGGTCAGTCCTCGCTGCGGCGGTCCTTGGCGGTGTCGAGGTCGCGGCGGCGGCGGTCGGGGCCGAAATAGGCGTCGTTCTCGACGAACTCCTGCGGCTTCTCGACCAGGCGGGAGAGGCGCTTGTGCAGCGAATCCGCCGAGACCGGCTTGGCGATGAAGTCGTTGACCCCGGCATCGCGGGCGGCCAGCACCCGCTTCTTGTCGGTCAGCCCGGTGATCACCGTGATCGCGACCTTCGGCGCCGGTGATTTCCGCGGATTGCGGATGGTCCGCACGATCTCGACGCCGGCCTTGCTGTCGTCCGGCAGTTCCATCAGCACGAGGTCGGCCTTCTTGATGCGGAGCTTGTCCAGCAAATCGTCGATGTTGCCGCTCTCGCGCACATCCATCACGCCGGTGGTGATCAGCATGTCGCGCACCAGCTGGCGGGATTCCCGGTGCTGGTCGAACAGGATCACGGAGAGGTCGTCAATCTTGCGGATCATCGCCGTATACTGCCACGGATTCGTTGGTTGTTCGTTAACGCCGCCATGACGGATCGGTTTACGGCCGGAGCGGGATTGCCGTCTGCCGCGGCGTGCAGAGGTCCGGGGCCTCGAAGGCCAGCAGGACGGAACCCGGCGCCGGTGTCCAGTGGTCGGCGATGCCGTCGAGCGGCTCGGAGACCACCAGCGCGGAGCCGTTGTCGCAATTGAGGTAGAGCGAGGGCGCCTTGTCCCCGCTGGCATAGCGGATGGCGTAGAGCCGCGCCCCGTCGGTCAGCGCCGCGGTCATCTTGAAGGGCTCCTCGATGCCGGCGGAATCGGCGACGGCAACCACCTCGCCGATGGTCTTCAGGATCGCGGCTTCCGGGTCGGCTTCGAGGCCGTTGGCGATGGCCAGCAGGAAAAACAGCTCGCTGTCGGTGCCGCCCTCGCGCCTGCGGTAGAGCGCGTCCGGCAGCATCGCCTCCAGCTTGCGGCGGATGATGTCGTAGCCGCCGATCTGGCCGTTATGCATGAACATCCACGGCCCGTAGGCGAAGGGGTGGCAGTTCGCCCGCGTCGTCGCGGTGCCGGTCGAGGCGCGAATATGGGCGAACAGGAGCCGCGTCTCGATCTGGCGCGACAGGCTGCGCAGGTTGCGGTCGTTCCAGACCGGCAGGATGTCGCGGTAGAGACCGGGCTCGGTCCGCGCGCCGTACCAGCCGATGCCGAAGCCATCGCCGTTGACGGGAAGCTTCGCCTCGCGCGCGGCCTGGCTCTGTCGGATCAGGGAATGTTCGGGGGCGTAGAGGAGGTCCTCCACGTAGACCGGTTCACCGAAATGGGCGAGCCAGCGGCACATGGGTCAGGCCGACCTTCTCTGAAGCGGGAGGCGGGGAAGCGGTCGCGTCCTCAGGCGGCGTTCGGCGACTGCGCGCCATGCGCCTGGTGGGCGTCGGCTGCACCCGAGCCGCGGTTGGCGAGCTCGCGGGCCAGCGTCTTGATCTCGTCGGAGGCGCTGGTCTCGAAGGCAAACGGCAGCAGGCCGTGCAGGAACGCCTTGCCGGCGGCCTTGAACAGCCGGAAGGAAAAGCGCCAGGCAAACATCATGTGCTCGCCATAGCTCTCGCCGACGGTGGCCGGATGATCGGTGAACAGCGACATGTGATGACTTCCCCTGCAATTCGTTATCGTAGGGGGATAATGCCTGCCGTTTCCGGAAAATGGGTCCCAAATTTATCGACATATCCCTTCAATAATGCAAAATTGTCCCAAAATCGAGGAAAATTACGTGACGCTGGACGAACTTGACCTGAAGATCCTGGATCTGCTGCAGACCGACGCAGGCCTGACGGTCGCGGAAATCGCCGACCGGGTGGGGCTGTCGAAGAACCCCTGCTGGCGGCGTATCCGCGCCATGGAGGATGGCGGCTATATCCGCGGCCGCGTCGCGGTGCTCGACCGGGCGCGGATGAATGTCGGCCAGACCGTGTTCGTCGCGATCCGCGCCGGGCGGCACAACATCGACTGGCTGGCGAAGTTCGAACGCGCGGTCGAGGGCATCCAGGAGATCATCGGCGCCTACCGCCTTTCCGGCGACACCGACTACCTGCTGCATATCGTCGTCCCCGACATCGAGGCCTATGACGGCGTCTACAAGCGCCTCATCGCCCGCTGCGACTTCGAGAGCGTCTCGTCGTCCTTCGTGATGGAAGAATTGAAGCAGACCAGCGCCTTGCCGCTGGACTACCTGGATGTGCGGCAGCGGCGGGGAGGGTGAGGGAGTAGAACCTCGTCCTGAACTTGTTCCAGGACCCCGACCGACTGGCTTGAGCCTGTCTATAAAAGCTCAGGATGCTCTCTCGAGGTCCTGAAACTGATTCAGGACGAGGGGGATGTTCTTTTCCGCCTACGCCAACAATTAAAAATGCACGTCATCCTGATGCAAATCAGGACCCCTGCCTGAGCCGTCTCCGGCCATCCGGACTGTGCCGATACCCCGGCGATGCAGCCCGGGTGCCCGGCGGCCAGTCCGTCAGATGTGGCGGATGCTCAGGCATGGGTCCTGAATCAAGTTCAGGATGACGAATTTTGGTTTTGTCCATGGGACGGACTCCCTCTCAGTCAGTCATCCTGGATGGTGCGGAGCACCAGTCCGGGATCTCCTGAGTTCGCGGCGGATGCCCCAGGTCCCGGGTTCCGCCTGCGGCGGCCTCGGGATGACGGCGTGGGGGGCGATGGTGCGGTCAGACCCTATGCGCCGCCGATTGTCCGCCGTCGATCTTCCGCCGACCGGAGCGGTGGTCCGCCAGCCAGTCGCGGCCCTTGGGCGTCAGGCTGACCAGCGTCTCGCCGCTCTCCAGCAGGTCGCGTTTCACCAGTCCCCGGTCCCAGGCGTCTTCCCACACCGTGAGGCGGGGGCACGACGTGCGCCAGGCGGCCATCACGTCGGCGTAGGTGCGCCGCCCGGCGGCGATCCATTCGAGCATGTCGAGAATGAGCGATTCCATTGACGTCTGCCTTTCCATGGAGATCAGGCCGATTGTAGCCGGATCGTGTTGAGAGCGGAACCCGCGCGATACCATTCGAGCTGGCTCGCGGTGTAGGAATGGGTGAGGGCGATCTCCTCCACACTGCCGTCCGAATGGCGCAGGATGGCGGCAAGCGGCCGGCCGGGTGCGAGGCTGTCGAGCCCCGGGATGTCGACCCGGTCATCCTCGCGCACCGCGTTGTAGTCGCCCGGATCGGCAAAGGTCAGCGCGAGGATGCCCTGCTTCTTCAGGTTGGTCTCGTGGATGCGGGCGAAGGAACGCGCGATCACCGCCCGGCAGCCGAGCAGCCGGGGCGAGAGCGCCGCATGCTCCCGGCTCGAACCCTCGCCGTAATTCTGGTCGCCGATGATGATCCAGTGCCGGCCTGCCGCGCGGTAGGCCCGGGCGATGTCGCTGTAGGTCTGGCAGACGCGCCCGTCGAGCAGGTTCACGCCGCGGCCGATCTCGCCGGAAAAGGCGTTGACCACGCCGGACAGCATGTTGTCCGAGAAGCGATCGAGATGGCCACGCAAGCTGAGCCACGGGCCAGCCGGGGAGATCTGGTCGGTCGTCGTCTTGCCACGCGCCCTGGCCAGCACGAAGGCGCCGGAGACATCCGCGCCATCCCAGGCCGGCCAGGGGGCGAGCCGGGCGAGGCGCCGGGATTCCGCGGCGATGGCGATGTCGACCACCTTGCCGTCCCCCGGCGGCGCGATATAGGCGGCGCGGCCCTCCTCGAAGCCCCGAGAGGGCACGTCCGGTGCCGGCTTCGGCGGCTCGAAGCGGAATGCTTTGCCGTCGGGACCCGCGAGTGTGTCGGTCAGCGGGTTGAAGGAAAGCCGCCCGGCGATCGCCAGCGCGGTGACGATCTCCGGCGAGGCAATGAAGTTCATGGTCTCGCGCCGACCGTCATTGCGTGCCGGGAAGTTGCGGTTGAAGGAGGTGACGATGCTGTTTGGCCGCTCCGCGCCGCCGTCGTCGGGTCGCCGCCAGAGCCCGATGCAGGGCCCGCAGGCATTGGCGTAGATGCCGCCGCCGATCCGCCGGAGCAAATCGAGCTGGCCGTCGCGGGCGACGGTGGCGCGTACCCGCTCCGATCCCGGGGTGACCAGGAAAGGCGCCGCCGTCTTGAAGCCCGCCGAGGCGGCCTGTGCGGCGACATCCGCGGCCCGGCTCATGTCCTCGTAGGAGGAATTGGTGCAGCTGCCGATCAACGCGGCGGAGATCTCGTCGACGAAACGGTTGGCCGGGTCGGCGACCTCCGCCGCCAGCGCCGAGATCGGCCGCGCGCGGTCCGGTGAATGCGGGCCGACGAGATGCGGTTCCAGCGCGGACAGGTCGAGATGGAGGGTGACGTCGTAATGGGCCTCCGGGTCGGCGAGCACCTCCGGGTCGGGCCGCAGGTTGTCCGCGTTGGCAGCCGCCAGCGCGACGAGGTCGGCGCGGCCCGTCACCTCGAGATAGCGGGCCATGGCGTCGTCGAAGCCGAAGATCGAGGTGGTGGCGCCAAGCTCGGCGCCCATGTTGGTGATGGTTGCCTTGCCGGTGGCGCTGATGGCGTCGGCGCCCGGCCCGACATATTCGACGATGGCGTTGGTACCGCCGGCAACGCCGAGCTGGCCCGCCACCCAGAGGATGACATCCTTCGGCGCCGCCCAGCCGGAGAGCTTGCCGGTCAGCACCACGCCGATGCGCCGGGGATAGAGCAGTTCCCAGCCGAGGCCGGCGATGGCCTCCACCGCGTCGGCGCCGCCGACGCCGACGGCCGCCGCGCCGAGCCCGCCGGCGTTCGGGGTGTGCGAATCGGTGCCGAGGATCATCACCCCGGGCGCGGCGTAGTTCTCGAGGATCACCTGGTGGATGATGCCGGCGCCCGGTCCCCAGAAACCGCAGCCGTAATGCGCGGCGGCGGTGCGGAGGAAGTCGTAGACCTCCCCGTTCTCCTCGATCGAGGCGGCGAGGTCGGCGCCGGCGGCGGAACGCGCCTCGATCAGGTGATCGCAATGGATGGTGGTGGGGATCGCCACCCGGTCGCGGCCGGTCTGCATGAACTGCAGCATGCCGGTCTGGCCGAGCACGTCCTGGAAGGCGACCCGGTCGGGCCGCAGCCGGAGCTGGCTCTTGCCGGGTACGAGTTCCTGGCCCGTCGGATCGTCGAGATGGCCGAGGACGATCTTCTCCGAGAGCGTCAGCGGCCGGCCGAGACGTTCGCGCAGGATCGCGAGGGCGTCGCGCTGGCGGCGGTAGATGCGGTCCAGCGCCGCGGGGGTCAGGTCGATGTCGAAGCGGGTGTCGATGGCGGTGTCGGGCATGGGGGCCTCTCTTCTGTCGGGATGCCCGGACGCTACGCTCCGCTTCGTCATCAATCCAATATATGTTAAAGGCATTATCCATATGCAAAGGATATGTCAGACATGGACCTCCGCCATCTCCGCTATTTCGTCGCTGTCGCCGAGGAAGGCCACATCACCCGCGCCGCAGAGCGGCTCGGCATCCAGCAGCCGCCGCTCAGCCAGCAGATCAAGGCGCTGGAGGCGGAGCTGGACACGCCTTTGTTCCGCCGCCTGCCGCGCGGGGTCGAACTGACCGACGCCGGCAAGGCGCTGCTGCCGGAAGCGCGGCAGATCATGGCCCAGGTGGAGGGCGCGCTCGCCAAGGCGAAGCGGACCGGCCGCGGCGAGGAAGGCGCCATCGCGGTCGGCTTCACATCGTCCGCGCCGTTCCACCCGGCGGTGCCGCGCATCATCCGCCGCTACCGCGACGCCTTCCCGGGCGTCGAGCTGATGCTGGAGGAGGCGGGTACCGCCGAGATGGCGCAGGCGATCCGCGAGGAGCGCCTCGACCTTGCCTTCATCCGCTCACCCCTGGAGGACCAGGCCGGCCTCTCGCTCTACCCGCTCGCCTCCGAGCCGATGATCCTCGCCGCCCCGGAAGGCCACCCGCTTGCCCGAGACCGCCGCCCGCTGCCGCTGACGCGGCTCAGGGGCGAGCCGCTGGTGCTCTACCGCCGCCAGGCCGGCCAGGGGCTGTTCGAGTCCATAATGGCCGCCTGCCGCGCGGCCGGTTTCGAGCCGGAGATCGCCCAGGAGGCGCCACGCATCGTCTCCACCCTCAACCTCGTCGCGGCTGGCCTCGGCGTGACGCTCGCCCCGCAATCGCTCCGCCAGCTCGGCATGGAAGGCGTCGTCTTCCGCCCGCTCGAGGAGACGCCGGAGCTGACCGCGAAGATCTGGCTGGCGTCCCGCACAACGACGCATTCCGCGGCCGTGCGGGCGTTCGTGGCGCTGGCGCGGCGGCTGGTGCGGGTGGGGTGAGGGGCGATTGCAGCCGTTCACCTCTTCTTGCAATAAACATCGGCCCGCGAGAACCGGGCGGCGGCCGGTTCGCCGGTCTGGTCGTTGTCGATGAACAGGCCGACGGCCCAGACCTCGTCTTCCGGCGGGGCGCCGAAGGCGTCGATGTAGTCGGCGTGCAGATCGCGCCGTTCGGTCTGCCAGTCATTCACCAGGGCGCTACCGTTCCGGACGACGATGTTCTTCACGATGGCCGGCATGTAGGGGTTGGCGATGATCGCGCCGACAGGATGACCGGCCCCGGTCCAGACATAGCGGAGGGTGGGCACGGGTTTCGGGGCCATCGGCGTTCCCGGGTCGCCGAACAGGACCATGATCGCGGCGGCGACGTCGTCGGTTTCCTTCCGGGTCAGGTCGGCGGTCGCCTGCACGGATTCCACCATCCACTCCCATTCCAGCACCGGGCAGGCGGCGGTGTCGACAAAGGCCTCGATCATCACCCCGCTGGCGCTGTCGCGGGCCTCTCCCCGGACGGCGACACCCGTACCGGAACCATCCCGCGAGACCAGCGTCCAATGCCCGGTACCGCGCACCGGCACCAGGGTCCAGAACTCGAATAGCGCCTCCCCTGCGTCAAAGACGTTCTCCGCTGCGAGTTCGGCGTCGAAGTTCCTGCCGGTCGGCGAGGCTGACGGCATGTCCACCGAAGGTGCGCCGGCGCATCCCGCCAGCATGATGGCGCAGGCGAAAATGGCAGGCGTGATCATCTTGTTCGCAGGGTTCCTGCGCATGTCTGCATGCCTCCGGATGGGCCGTGCGGTGGCCGGCGTCGGACAACCAGGGGGGCTAGGCGGATTCGAGCCTTCGCGAGGCGCTTTCCAGCCGGACTTTCCGGGACCGCAATTCACCGGTCACATTGCTGTCGGCTGCCCTTGAGATCTCGATTTCGAGGGTCGCCAGCCGGTCGACAACCGCCTTGGTCTGGTCAGCCCGGCGCCGTGCAAGCGCCCGCGCGCCATAGGCGCTGGCGAAGGCGAGAAGGGCGGTGAGCAGCCAGGACAGGATCAGGGCGATCCCCCAGTAACCGAGCTGTTCCTTCACCCCGTCGTCGAAGCGCAGCGCCATTTCCGATGTCTGGCTGATCTTCCAGATGAGCAGCCCGGTGAGGCTCAGCGAGAACAGCAGGGCGCCGCCGGCCACCTTCCGCGCTCGCTTCACCTTGTGGGTGAGCGATATCGTGAAATCGATACTGCCTTCATCCTCGACATCGGTGGCGTCCGGCGGGACTGCAGACTCGCCGGACGCCTTGCGGCTGAATTGCCTGAACACCCCCTTCTTGTAGGCGAAGAAGAGCGCCCCGGCACAGAGGACTATCACGAAGAGTACGCTGATCGATGACGGACCAGCGGCCTGGTATGCCCCCTGCGCCAGGGCGTCCCGGCCGGTGAGCGTACTTGCCAGGAACAACGGCAGGCTCGAATGCCGTATCCCTTTCACCGGCCATTCCCTCATCATCCGAGCGCATCCCATTTCGTCCAGACCGGCGCGCCCTGCGTTGGGTTGGTCTGCTTCTGATAGGCGGGGCTCGCCGGATTGTTGCACCAGCCCTTGCCGTCGGCGCTGACCGTCTGGCGGTCGGTCGACACTTTCCGCACCCCGCCCCAGTAACGGCAGGTCGCGCATTTTCTCTCGGCGCTCGCAGGAACGTCGGTTGCCGCTTCGGCGGATTCCGTGAACGACAGCGCAGCCGCGCCGGCCAGGGCGAGACCGCCGCCTTTCAGCAGGTCGCGGCGGGAACGCTTGGGACTTTTGGTATTGCTGGTCATTGCCTCTCTCCTTCAATGGTTGTGGGTGACGTGACCGGTCCGACCCGGTCCGCGCTCTCTATTGCCGCTTCAGTTCGAGGCGGCCGTCGTTCGGTCCGTCGACATTGCCGGTGAGCCAGTAGGCGCCGTCCTCGGCGACCGACATCCCGAGGTCGTAGGTGAACCCCGAACTGGAGGCGAGTTTGGCGGTATTGCCGCTGTAGCTGCCGCTGACCGTGGGCGCCTTGTCGAAGGTGCTGGAGGGGATATCCGCCTTGCCCGTGACCTGGCCGGCGGCGCCGGTCAGGTTCAGGGTGACGTCATAGCGCGTGCCCTGGCGATTGATGAAATGACCTTTCCAGCTTCCCGTGTAGAGCGGGGCGGCCTGTTCGGCCGTCACCGGGCTCATGGATGTGGTCTGGCAGCCGGCCAGGGCGGCAAGGCCGATTGCGATGGCCGCGGCGCGCAGCGCCTTGGAAATGAACATGTCTGTGGGGACTCCCTGTCCTTGGGTGCGTGAAACGGTCGGTTCCTTGAGCGAGTCGATGGGGGCATCCGCCACGGACGTCCCACCGACTGTTTCGGTGGTTCCGGTACAACTGGTAGACGCCGGGGGAAAATGTGTCTTTTGCAAAGAAAGAAGTGTTGGAGAACTTGGAAACCGCTCTAAATAAGCCATTATATCGAGGGGCTTAGGGATAGCTGGACAGGTGTTCACAGGTGGAGCTGGCGCATGAAGACGGGATCAGTCAATTCGTGGCACGAACTTTTCGACGCGATCTGCATCGAGCAGGGACATGTCGATAATGTGAAGCTGGCCGCGGCGATCTGCGATATCGGCAAGAACAATGCCCCGGGCGCCTTCGATTCCGCCCTCAAGAGCCTCGGCAACTGGCGGCAGGGCAAGCACACGCCGAACCGGCGCAACTTCCGCCTGCTGACCATAATCCTCGAAATCGATGAGAAGGGCGACCGCGCCGTGGATTGGCGCTCGCTCTACGAGCAGGCGCTGCGCCGCAAGCCGGCGGAGGAGGATGAGGGCAATGGTGGCGAAAGCGCGATCCCGGACGAGGCGGCGAATGCGCCCGACGGGACCGCGTCGGCACCGGCGTCCCGGTCGTCACGCCGCCCGCTGCACTATGCGGCGGTGGTGGCCGGCGCGGCGCTGGTGACCTTCTCGGTCTTCTATTTCACGGAATTCTCGACGGTGCTCGGCCGCGACACCCGCGGCATCACCACGCTTCCCGTGGATATGACCGGCCAGCAGATCTATTACCGCGAACAGGCCAGCCTCAAGGTCGGCGAGTCGATCGTCGTGCATGGCAAGCGGGGCCATTCCTGTGCCGTGCAGCCGCCGGAATGGCCCGACGTCATCAAGTTCCTGCCGGAGCTGTCGACCGGCGTCTGGTCGGATGGCGGCGTCGGATTCCGGGTCAGCCGCTCCTGCGGCGGCGCCACCCCGGCCCGCGCGGTGGTGTTCACCGCGACCCGTCCCGGCATGGACAAGTTCATGCTCTACGACGACCCGATCACGATCACGGTGGATTGAGGCGGCGGCGGGCACTTCTCGGGTTTTGCAATGTTTGTCATCCAGGGGCCGCCGAAGGCGGAACCCGGGACCCCGTGCATCCGCGGTGGATTCCGGAGATCCCGGGCTGCCGCTTCGCGGCCCCCAGGATGACTGTAATTGTTGGCCGCGCTTACTTCCCCCAACGTCATCCTGACGAAAGTCAGGACCCATGCCTGAGATGTTTCAACTTGTTCGGACGGTGCCGATACCCTGTATTCTCCACCGGCACCTGGCAGAGACGCTGTCATTTGTGGCCAACGCTCAGGCATGGGTCCTGAATCGAGTTCAGGATTGTTTGTCAGAAGCAGTGTTAGTTTAGGGATGGTCTCCCGGGGATATCCCCGGGAGGCCAGCGGCAGGCGACCGGGTCAGGATTGGGCTTACACCCGCCGTCATCATGGCTCCCTGCCGCTACCTTTTCCCGCT
>JAVKCR010000365.1:0-3058 GCA_040222645.1 Rhodospirillales bacterium | reverse complement strand
CAACATGATCCTGATGAGCGGCATGACCGTGCTGCTGTTCCTCGGCGGCTGGCTGCCGCCGGTGGATATCGCGCCGTTCAACTGGATACCGGGCCCGGTCTGGTTTGTCGCCAAGATCGCGCTGGTGCTGTTCGTCTTCCTTTGGGTGCGCGCGACCTTCCCGCGCTACCGCTATGACCAGCTGATGCGTCTCGGCTGGAAAGTCTTCCTGCCGCTCTCGCTCGCATGGGTCGTCATCGTCGCCGGTTTCCTGGTGGCGTTCGACCTGGTGCCGGGCGGGGCTGCCTGAACAACGCGAACGAGGATAACGCTCAATGGCCTTTCTTGATCGCACGGCTCGCTCCTTTCTCCTGGCGGAACTCGTTTCCGGCATGGCGATCACGCTGAAGCATATGTTCAAGCCGGCGGTGACGCTGAACTACCCCTATGAAAAGGGGCCGCTCAGCGCGCGTTTCCGCGGCGAGCATGCGCTGCGCCGCTATCCGAACGGCGAGGAACGTTGCATCGCCTGCAAGCTCTGCGAGGCGATCTGCCCGGCGCAGGCCATCACCATCGAGGCGGAACCGCGCAGCGACGGCTCGCGCCGTACGACCCGTTACGATATCGACATGACGAAGTGCATCTATTGCGGCTTCTGCCAGGAAGCCTGTCCGGTGGACGCCATCGTCGAGGGACCGAACTTCGAATTCGCGACCGAGAGCCGCGAGGAGCTGATGTACAACAAGGACAAGCTTCTCGCGAACGGCGACCGCTGGGAAGCGGAGCTTTCCGCCCGTCTCGCGGCGGATGCGCCCTACCGCTGATCAACCGACGCCGGCACAAGGCGCAAGGGGAATGAACGTGACGAACCGCATATCGGGGGGACCTGCAACACCATGCTGATCAAGGCGCTCGCATTCTACATGTTTGCCGGCGTCACCGTGGCGTCTGGCGTGATGGTGATTTCGGCCCGCAACCCTGTGCATTCGGTGTTGTTCCTGATCCTGGCCTTCTTCAATTCGGCCGGGCTGTTCGTGCTGCTCGGGGCCGAATTCCTCGCGATGATCCTCGTCGTCGTCTATGTCGGCGCGGTGGCCGTTTTGTTCCTGTTCGTGGTCATGATGCTCGACATCAACTTCGTGGAGTTGCGGCAGGGATTCCTTCAATACCTGCCGATCGGCGCGCTGATCGCCATCGTGCTGCTGGCCGAACTCGTCTTCGTCATCGGCGGCTACGCCACGTCGGAGGGCGGAGGCGGAATATTCTCGCAGGCAGCGGGCGACATGACCAATACCGCCGCCATCGGCAACCAGCTCTATACCAAGTACGTCTACCTGTTCCAGGCGGCGGGCATGGTGCTGCTGGTCGCGATGATCTGCGCCATCGTGCTGACGCTGCGCAAGCGCGAAGGCGTGCGCCGCCAGCGCATTTCCGCCCAGGTCGCGCGTACCCGCGCCGAGGCGGTCCGCATCGAGAAAGTCGAACCGGGCAAGGGGGTCTGAGGCCATGGAAATCGAACTCGGACACTATCTCACCGTCGCCGCGATCCTGTTCACGCTCGGCATCTTCGGCATCTTCGTGAACCGCAAGAACGTCATCATCATCCTGATGTCGGTCGAACTGATGCTGCTCGCGGTGAACATCAACCTGGTCGCCTTCTCGGCGCAGCTGCAGAACCTGACGGGTCAGATCTTCGCCATGTTCGTGCTCACCGTCGCCGCCGCCGAGGCGGCGATCGGACTCGCCATTCTTGTCGTCTATTTCCGCAACCGCGGCTCCATCGCGGTTGAGGACATCAACATGATGAAGGGGTAGGGGCGTTGATTTCCGCTATCGTCTTCCTGCCCCTGATCGGGGCCCTGATCGCCGGCATCGTCGCGCTCACCACGGCGTCGGCCCAGGCATCGCACTACAATCCGAACGATCATCACCCCCACGGCCTGCCCTGGGCCGACCGGGTCAGCCAGGTCGTCACCTGCGGCTGCATGCTGCTGTCGGCGCTGCTCTCGGTCTTCGTCTTCATGGATGTCGCGCTCGACGGCAATGCCGGCGTCACCCAGCTGTTCACCTGGGTCGTCTCGGGCGATCTCCGCTTCGACTGGGCGCTGCGCGTCGACACGCTGACCGCGGTCATGCTGATCGTGGTGACCGGCGTTTCCTCGATGGTGCATGTCTATTCCGTCGGCTACATGAGCCACGACCCGGACGTGCCGCGCTTCCAGGCCTATCTCAGCCTGTTCACCTTCTTCATGCTGATGCTGGTGACCTCCGACAACCTGGTACAGATGTTCTTCGGCTGGGAAGGGGTCGGTCTCGCCTCCTACCTGCTGATCGGCTTCTGGTACAAGAAACCGACAGCCAACGCGGCCGCCATCAAGGCCTTCGTCGTCAACCGGGTCGGCGATTTCGGCTTCGCGCTGGGGATTTTCGGCGTCTACATGCTGTTCGGCTCGATCGCGTTCGAGGACATCTTCGCGGGCGCCGCGGGCAAGGCTGATGCTACGCTCTACCTGTTCGGCGGCGAATTCCACGCCATCACCATCCTCTCGCTGCTATTGTTCGTCGGCGCCATGGGCAAGTCGGCGCAGCTCGGCCTGCACACCTGGCTGCCGGACGCCATGGAAGGCCCGACCCCGGTTTCGGCGCTGATCCATGCCGCGACGATGGTCACCGCCGGAGTCTTCATGGTCGCCCGGCTCTCGCCGGTCATCGAATATTCCGACACAGCCCTTCAGGTCATTACGATCGTGGGTGCGGCAACGGCCTTCTTCGCTGCGACCGTCGGCTGCGTGCAGAACGACATCAAGCGGGTGATCGCCTATTCGACCTGCTCGCAGCTCGGCTACATGTTCTTCGCCTGCGGCGTCTCGGCCTATTCGGCGGGCATCTTCCACCTGATGACCCACGGTTTCTTCAAGGCGCTGCTGTTCCTCGGCGCCGGCTCGGTGATCCACGCCATGTCCGACGAGCAGGACATGCGCAAGATGGGCGGCATCTGGGACAAGATCAAAGTCACCTACGTCCTGCTGTGGATCGGCAACCTGGCGCTGGCCGGCATCCCGCTGTTCGCCGGCTACTA
>JAVKCR010000364.1:0-6179 GCA_040222645.1 Rhodospirillales bacterium | reverse complement strand
GGATTCGGAAGTCGTCGCGACGATCCTCGAACAGATCTACAACGAGGATGCACGCCTGGAAGTCGTCTCGGTCGTCCGGAGCGGCGAGCAGGCCCTCGAAAGACTCAAGAACGTTGCGCCCGACGTGATATCGCTCGATATCCGGTTGCCCGGCATGGACGGAATCGAGGTCGCGAAACGCATCATGGAGGAGCGTCCGACACCGATCGTCGTGGTTGCGGCGAGTGTCGACGAGCGGGAATCCGGCATCTCGATGAATGCGCTCCGGGCCGGCGCGCTGGCCGTGGTGGAAAAGCCGGTCGGGATGACCAATTCCGACTACGATGACATGGCGGCGAAACTCTGCCGGCAACTCGTTCTCATGAGCGATGTCAACCTGGTCCGCCGCCGGCCGACCGGCGAACCGACATCGTGGTTCAGCCCGGCGCCCGGGAAGCTGAACGGGCAGCGTTTGCGTTCCTACAGTGCCGGTCATCGCTTCAGGGCGATCGGGATTGCCGCGTCGACCGGGGGGCCGAACGCGCTGGTCCAGGTGCTGGGCGGTCTCCCCGCGGACGTCCCGGTTCCGATCATGCTGGTGCAGCATATGACTCCCTCGTTCCTCGAGGGTTTCGTGGACTGGCTTGCCGGCATCGTTCCGCAGAAGGTTGTCGTGGCGGCGAACGGTGAAAGACCGGTTGCCGGGACGGTCTATGTCGCCCCGCCAGACCGGCATCTCTGTGTCGTGCGAGACCGGCTGCAATGCGTTGCGGCGCCGCATGTCGCGGGCCAGCGGCCGTCCGGAACGGTGCTTCTCGAGACCATGGCGAGGAATTACGGTACGGGCTGCATCGGCATCGTTCTGACGGGCATGGGAAGCGACGGCGCGCGCGGATTGAAAGAAGTGTTCGATGCCGGCGGCTACACGATCGTCGAGGATGAAACGACGTCGATCGTTTTCGGAATGCCCGGTGCGGCGGTTTCGCTGGGAGCCGCGGCGATCAAGCTTCCGTTGCCGGAGATCGCCGACCACCTGACCAGGGTCATGCGGATCAAGGAAAGGAAACCTGCATGACTGAGCTCCGGCGGCACGTGCTCCTCGTAGAGGATTCGGACACCCAGGCCTTCAAGTTCGCGGCCTTGATGGAAGCCGAGGGGTTCAGCGTGTCCAGATGTCCGTCCGCCGAGGACGCGGTGGAATTCCTGAACAGCAACATCCCCGACATCATCGTTGTGGATTATCACCTTCCTGGCATGGAGGGCGACGAGTTCTGCCGGCTGATCAGGTTGAACACGGTGATCGAACCCATCCCCATCCTGATCCTGACGGACGACGCGAAACCCGATACCGAACGCCAGGGCCTCGACAGCGGCGCCGACGATCACATCACGAAATCGACCGACTCCGATGTCATGGTGGCCCGGATCCACGCCCTGATGCGGAAACCCCGTTCCGAACTGCTGCCGGCGGCAGGCGGGATGACGTTCCGGGTGCAACGTCTGCTGCTTGTCGACGACAGCCCGACATACCTCGCCTTCCTTGAATCCGAACTCGCCCAGGAAGGTTACAGGGTCCAGACCGCGAACGGTGGCAGGGAAGCGCTGGAGGCAATGAACAAGAACGCCTTCGACTGCATCATCGTCGACCTGATCATGCCCGAGATCGACGGCATCGAACTTTGCCGGCGTTTCGACAACCTGCGCCGGTCATCCAACCTGTCGTTCCCGTTGTTGATGGTGACCGGCCACGATTCGAAAGACGAGATGATGCGCGCGCTGGAGGCGGGCGCCGACGATTTCGTCAGCAAGGCAAGCGACGTTGTCGTGGTCAAGGCCCGGGTGCGTGCGCTCTTGCGGCGGAAGATGCTGCGCGACGAACATGAACGGATCATCTCCGAGTTCCGCCGCAAGGAACTCGAGGTCATCCGCGAACGCGCGGCCAAGGAAACCGCCCAGCTGCGGGCGGAACTGGTGGAGGAACTGGAAAACACGAACAGGGAACTCGCCGCCCGCAATCAGGAACTTCACGATACCCAGCTGCAGCTCGTGCAATCCGCCAAGATGGCGTCACTCGGCGAACTGGTGGCGGGGATTGCGCATGAGGTGAACAATCCCCTGGCGTTCTCGCTGAGTCATCTGTCGAGCATAGCAAAATGGCTCGGCGAGATATCCGCCCGGGCAGCCGACAAGCTCGACGAAAGATCGAGAAGCCGGCTGGAGAAGGCCCGGCTGCGGGCCGGCGACGCCATTACCGGCCTGGAGCGCGTTCGCGATCTCGTGATCAAGCTGAGGACCTTCTCACGCCTGGACGAGGGAGATTTCAAATGGGCGGATATGGCCGAATGCATCGATTCAACGCTTGCCCTCCTTGAATACAAGCTCGGCCAAGAGGTCCGGTTCGTCACCCGGTTTGCCGACGACAACAGGCTTTACTGCGCACCGGGCGCGTTGAACCAGGTGGTCATGAACATCGTCTCCAACGCCATCGATGCACTGGACGGGAAGGGGGAGATCGAGGTTGCCACCGAGCGGGATCGCCAGCAGTTCAGGATCACCGTGACCGACAACGGGCCCGGAATTCCCGACCGGATAAAGGAACGGATATTCGAGCCGTTCTTCACCACCAAGGACGTGGGGTCGGGCACCGGCCTTGGCCTCGCCATTTCCTACAAGATCGTCGAGCGCCACCGTGGCGAATTGAGGGTTCGCGACCGCGAAGGCGGCGGCGCGGTGTTCGAGATCATGATCCCGACCGAGCTTGAGGAGTAAGACCGATGTCCAAGAAAGTACGCAATGACGCGAATCTCGCCGAGACAAGGGAATTGCCCTCGATCCTTGTCGTGGATGACGAGCCGCAGATGCTGTCGGCGCTCGAGGACATCCTGGAAGACGATTACCATGTGCTGACCGCCTCCTCGGCGAAACAGGCGCTTGAGATCGCCGAGCTGACCCCCGCGCTGGCAGCCATTCTCTGCGACCAGCGGATGCCACGCATGTCCGGCGACAAGTTCCTGGCGAAGGTCCGGGAGATATCGAGAGCGACCCGCGTGATGGTTACCGGCTACGCCGATCTCGAGGCCGTCGTGCGCGCGGTGAACGACGGCAAGATCTTTGCCTACGTCTCGAAGCCATGGGATCCGGAGGGCATAAAACTCATCGTGCACAGGGCGGTGGAATTTTACGCCCTGTCCATGTCCCTGGAAATTGAACAATCGCTGTTGAGGGACCTGATGCGCAGCAGTCCGGACGCGATCTTCTTCAAGGACCTGGAAGCCAGGTACCTCAGGATGAACGAGGTCGAAGCAAGTCGTGTGGGGCTTGAGAGGCCGGAGCAAGGCGTCGGGAAGACGATAGCGGATTTCAGGCATCCAGAACTGTCGGGCAGGTTCCAGAAGGAAGACGCCGCCGTGCTGGAAGGCGGCCAGGTGCTCAGGAACCTCGTTCACCAGCTTGAGCGGGGCAATCGCATCGAATGGTGGTCAACCAGCAAGGCCCCGATAAAGGACGGCAGGGGCCGGGTTACGGGCCTGGTCGGCATCAGCCGCGATATCACCCTGCAGAAGCGGACAGAGCAGGAACTGCGCCTCGTCCTCGACGCCAGCACCCTGATCGGGTCGGCCGCGGACCCGTCCGCCGCCCTCAACGAGCTGGTCGAGATGATCTGCTTCCGGGCAAACTGGCAATATGGCGAGATCTGGCACAAGCATGACGACGGCATGTTCCGGGTCAACGAGGCGGCTATCGGGGCTTTCTCACGCTATGACTCATTCTACCAATGTTCCCTGGATACGCCGATCAGGGCGGGCGACGGGCTGATCGGGCGGGCCTGGAAGCAGAACAAGACCATTGTCCTGAAGGACCTGGGCAAGGCGAACTTTCCCTTCCTGCGCCGGGAACCCGCCCTCAAGGCCGGCCTTGTCACCTCTTGCGCCGTCCCGATCTTTTATGGCGGCGAGGTGCAGGCCGTCCTGAACTTCTTTGCCGACCGCGCCCGCCCCGATGACCTGGTCTGGATAGGCATTGTCGAGGCGATCGCGCAGCACCTTTCATCGGTGCTTGAACGGCGGGAGCTTGAAAAGTCGGTAATCGAACGGGGCAACCAGTACAGGGTGCTGGTCGATCAGAGTCCGGATGGCGTTTTCGTCCATCAGGACGGCGTTATCGTGATGAGCAATCCGCAGGCCGACAGCATGTTCGGGTTCCCGGGCGGCCTCGTCGGGAAATCCATCTACGATTGTTTCGCGCCCGAATATCATGACCTTCTGAACAGGCGCGTAGAGTACATCGCCAGCGAACAACACGGCAACGGGCATGCCGATTACGAGTGCGTACGGCACGACGGATCGAGGTTCTTCGTCGAGAGCCGGGGACAGAGGCTGACCTGGAAGGGCGAGCCCGCCATCCAGTCGGTGGTCCGGGACGTATCCGAGCGGCTGGAGGCCGAAGAGGCTCTCCAGAAGAGCGAGACCCGGTTCCGCACGCTGATTGCCGAATCCGCGCAGGGCATCGTTGTCATGAAGGATACCGTGCCGCTCTTCGCCAACCAGAAGATGGCCGAGATCTTCGGTTTTGAAAGCCCGGAGCAGTTCCTTCAGATCGAATCGATTTTTGACCTGGTGGAACCGGCTGAACGGGCAAGGATTGAAACATACAGGGATGAAAGAGCGGCGGGGCGCGACGCGCCGAACTACTACGAGGTCGCCTGCCAGAAGGCGGACGGTACGCGGATCATGACCGAATGGCGGGTGGCGCGGGTGCCGTGGGACGACGGCATTGCCGCCTGCATACACATCATCGACATCACCAGGCAGGTGGCGCTGGAGAAGCAGCTCCACCAGTCGCAGAAGCTGGAGGCCGTCGGTCAGCTGACCGGGGGGGTGGCGCATGATTTCAACAATCTCCTGACCGTCATCATGGGCAATCTCGAACTGCTCTCCGGCCGTATTGACGATTTCGAGGATGCGAAGCTTTCCAGGTGGGTCAACACGTCGCGCCGGGCGGCGCAGCGTGGCGCCGACCTGACGCGCCAGTTGCTGGCGATCTCCCGCCGGCAGGTGCTCGAGCCCGAACTCATCGAACCCAACGATCTCGTCCACAAGGTAAGCGACATGCTCGAGCGAACTCTCGGCGAGCATATCGAAATCCGGTTCGTCCTGGCCGATGGGTTGTCAAGAATCCTGACCGACCCGGCCCAGCTTGAGAGCGCGATCCTGAACCTGGCCATCAATGCGCGCGACGCCATGCCCGATGGCGGCACCCTGACAATCCAGACACGGGAGACCGACCTCGACAATTCCTATGTTGAAGTGAAGACGGACGTGAAACCCGGCCGCTACGTCGAGATATCCGTGACCGACAGCGGAACGGGGATGTCGCCCGAGGTCCAGGAGAAGGTACTCGAACCGTTCTTCACCACCAAGGAGGTCGGCAAGGGAACCGGACTTGGCCTGAGCATGGTGCACAGCCTGGTGAAACAGTCCGAAGGACATCTCGGGATCTATTCGGAGGTGGGTGGTGGTACGACGATAAAGCTCTATTTCCCGAGCAAGACCGCCAATGGCGCTGACCAGCCGGGCGCGGTGGATGAGGATGACGACATCGCGGGCAACGGTGTCATTCTCGTGGTCGAGGACAATGAAGACGTCCGCGAGATGGCGGAAAGCATGCTCGAGGCGATGGGCTACCGCGTGCTGACAGCCGAAAACGGACCGGACGGCCTTGCAAAACTCAAGGACCATCCCGACATAGACCTACTGTTCACGGATATCGTCATGCCCGGCGGCATGACCGGGATCGAGCTCTCGAACCAGGCGATCGAGCTCAGACCAGATTTATCCGTTCTTTATACATCCGGATACGCGGAACCCGCCTTGCAGGACGACATGCGCAAGAAGCTGGAATCCCGCTGGCTGGCCAAGCCCTACACCTCCCGGCATCTCGGCGCCAAGATTCGGGAGGTTATGGAGCGCAATGGAGGTTCGCACGGGAAGAAATCATCATGATAAGGGAGCATGAGATATCGATCATGCAGAAGGATTGGATCAGGACATGTCAATGCTTGAACATGCAGACGCCGGCGGCAGGCCGGCTGAACAGGCGACCGGCCTGCGGGCGGCGAACCGGCTTCTGATCGTCGATGACGACGAGGACGTGGCGGCCTTTGTCCAGGATGTGGCGGAGGACCTTGACTACGAAGTCGT
>JAVKCR010000363.1:0-2847 GCA_040222645.1 Rhodospirillales bacterium | reverse complement strand
GAACTTGCGCAGGAGGGCGCCTTCCTGCTGGCCGGGTCGGAACCGGCGGTGGCCATCGCCGGCGACAAGTACCTCACCGCGAATGCGCTCCGACCGTTGGGATTCGATTTCGTCGAGACCGCCGCTTCGCTGGCGGAGGCCCGGGCGCTGGCCGGTCGTTGCGGCTACCCGCTGCTCGCCAAGCCGCGCGAGGGAAATGCGTCTCGGGGTCTCAGGCTGGTGATGTCGGAGGCGGAACTGGCGGGCGCGTTCGACGCGCCGGAACCGATGGCGGTGCAGGAGTACCTGGTGCCGGAACGCTGGGGCGTTGCACGCGAGAGCATCACCCGCGAGCGCCTGCTGACCGACGACGATCTCCGGCCCGGCCGCATCCGCCAGGAGGCGGAGGTCACGGTGCATGCCATCCTCGGCCGTGCCGGGCAGGTACTCGGCTCGATGGTGCATGTCGCGGACTATATCGATGGTCTCGCCAGCCGCATCGACGTGCTCGACGATCCTGAAACACTGGAAACCGGCACCCGCGCTATTGCGTCGCTGGGCGAACGCGGCCTGGTCGGACCCTGCAACATACAGGGGCGGCGTGTTGCAGGGCGCGGCGTCGCCTATTACGAGGTCAATGGACGGGTGACCGGCCTCACCGGTGCGCGCACCGCGCTGGGCTTCCGCGAGATGGAGGCGATCTGGCGGCATTTCGTCGATGGCGAAGAGACCGTCGATTGCCTCGCCTGCCCGCCGTCGGGCACGGTGCATCGCTACCTCGCCGACGTGGTGGCGTCGGCCTGACGTGAATTGGTCCGGCCTTTCTGCCGTTGAAAGGTTCTGGCGGAATGCCGGTCCGCGCGTCATAGCACGCCGGCCAATCTGAATCGGAGAGCAGCCATGTATGTGCCCCGTCATTTCGACATGTCCGCGATGGAGGACATCGAGCGACGCATCGCGGAGGACGCCTTCGCCCTGCTGGTCAGCACCATCGACGGCGTGCCGTTCGCGACGCACCTGCCGCTGGTGGCCCGCCACGCCGAAGACGGCGGGCTGGTCCTTGCCGGTCACGTGGCGCGCGCCAACCCGCATTGGAAACACTTCGATGGTGTGTCGGAAGCCCTCGCTGTGTTTTCCGGCCCGCACGCCTATGTCTCGCCGCGCTGGTACGTGACGCCCGGCATGGTGCCGACATGGAACTACGAGGCCGTGCATGTCTACGGCACCCTGCACGCCATCGAGGATGCGGATGGCACGAAGGCGGTGCTCGATCAGTTGACAAGCATGTTCGAGGCCGCCGCCGCCGAGCCGTGGTCGACGGCCCGGATGGAGGCGGCGTCGCTCACCGCCATGATGCGCGGCATCGTCGCCTTCGAGATGCGGGTGACCCGCATCGAGGGCAAGTCGAAGATGAGCCAGAACCGGACTGCCGGCGATGCTGCGGGTGCGATGTCCGCGCTTGCGGCAAGCCCACGGGAGATGGACCGCGCGACGGCCGAACTGATGGGCCGCCGCGCGGGATAGGGATCAGCGCTTCTCGTACTGGGCAGCGCCGAACAGGAACTTCTTGGCTTCCTCGTCGTGGGTTTCCTGGCGCTCTTCCACGAGCACGCTGCAGCCCTTCTGGACCGCCGGGCGCTCGAGGATGGCGTCACGCCACTTCCTGGTCGCCGGATAGTCGTCGATCTCGACATTCTGCCGGTGCGGACGGCGGATCCACGGCACCACGGCCATGTCGGCGATGGTGTACTCGTCGCCGGCGAGGTACGGGCTTTCCTTCAGCCGCCTTTCCAGCACGCCGTAGAGGCGGTTCGCCTCGTTCGAGTAGCGGTTCATGGCGTATTCGATCTTGTCCGGAGCGTATTGCAGGAAATGGTGCGCCTGGCCGAGCATCGGGCCGATCCCGCCCATCTGGAACATCAGCCACTGGATGACGCGGTAGCGCGGGCCGGTTTCCGTCGGCAGGAACCGGCCGTGCTTGTCGGCGAGATACATCAGGATCGCGCCGCTCTCGAACACGGGGTAGGGGCCGCCTTCCGGGCCGTCGAGGTCGACGAGCGTCGGCATCTTGTTGTTCGGGTTGATCTTGAGGTAATCCGGCGCGAACTGGTCGCCCTTGCCGATATTGACCGGGATGACGTTGTAGGGCTGGCCGAGTTCCTCCAGCAGGATCGAGACCTTGAAGCCGTTCGGCGTCGCCCAGGTGTAGAGATCGTACATGTCATTCAACTCCATTGCAGGTTGCCAAGCATGTGGGCGCTGTGGTGGCCTAGTCAAACCGATGGCGGGCAATTTTCCGGAACGAGGAAAGCGCAAGACAATGTATTCCGCAGAAGACTTCGAGAGAATCGCCCGCGAGGACGTGCCCTATGTCGGCCAGCTCGGGTTGAAGTTCGAGCAGATCGATGGTGACCTGATGGTCGTCCGCCTGCCGTTCCAGGATGACATGATTCGCCCCGGCGGCACGATTTCCGGCCCGGTGATGATGGGCGTCGCGGATTTCACGCTCTACGCGATGGTGCTGGTGCGCCAGCCCGATGCGGTGCAATCGGTCACCGCGAGCCTGACCGCCAACTTCCTGCGTCGACCGAAGCCGGTCGACCTGATGTTCGAGGGCAAGCTGCTCAAGATCGGCCGCCGCCTCGCGATGGGCGAAGTGACGGTCTATTCATCGGGTGACCACGAACGGGTCTGCAAGATCAACGTCAACTACGCGATCTCAATTGTGTAGGCGGCGTTCAGCTCTCTTCCGGCACGATACGGAAGCGCCAGCCGTGCAGGTTCATCCTGAGCGAGCCCGGCTCGCCATCCTCGAAGGCGCGGACCCGGCGGGAAAACTCGTTCCGGTCGATGTCGCGCGGGAGCCAG
>JAVKCR010000362.1:0-4994 GCA_040222645.1 Rhodospirillales bacterium | reverse complement strand
CAGGGTCGCAAGGTCGGCTTTGCCGGCGTCTTTCCAGGCCGGATCATCGTCGGCGAGGAGCGGATCGCAGGCGATGACCCGCATGCCGAGAGCACGGGCAAGGCCACCGGTTCGCCGGCCGATATCGCCGAAGCCGATGATTCCCATGGTCTTGCCGGCGACTTCCCATTCCCGCGTTTTCATGCGCGGCCATTTGCCGTCCAGCACTGCAGGCGTGTTCGACAGGCATTCCCGGAACAGCACGAACATCGCGCCGATGGCATATTCCGCAACCGCCAGCGCATTTGCCCCGCTCGCCGGACAGACCTTGACCCCCGCGGCGGCGCAGGCATCGAGATCGATGTTGTCGAGCCCGACACCGAGACGCCCGACCACTTCCAGTTTCGGCGCGGCCGCGATCAGTTCCCGGGTAACCTGGGTCCGGTTGCGGACGATCAGCGCCCTGGCATCCGCCAGCGCCGCCTTGAGGTCACCGGGCCGGTCGACGAGGTCCTGATCGTAGACCAGGCTGTGATTCGCCAGCGGCGCCAGCGCCGCCTCGTCGATGATTTCCGATACCACGATGTCCACCATGTCGCGCTCCCTGACCGGTTGAATGTTCAAGTGCGGATAGAATGCCAATTGTCCGGAGATTTCCAACACCTGTTGATCTGCTGGGATTTGAGAATCTCCTCGTCCTGAAACGCGTTCAGGACGAGGAGTGAATCAGGTTGCGCACCCTCGGTCTTCGACATCGAAACCAACATCGTTCCGCCGTGACAGACAGTACCGTCCCGGACACACTGCGCGACAAGAACAGCCACCCGATTCGGACCATGCCGCGCCTGAAGCTCGACGATATCGACCTGCGCATCCTTGCCGCCCTGCAGGCGGACGGGCGCATGACCAACCGCGTGCTGGCGGAACGGGTGGGTCTGACGCCAAGTCCCTGCCATGCCCGGCTGCGCCGGCTGATCGACGGCGGCGTGATTGACGGCTTCCATGCCTCGCTCAACCTCAAGGCGCTGTCACCGCTGACGCTGTTCTTCGTCGAGGTGACCTTGCGGGAACACAATTCCACGGCCTTTCGCCAGTTCGAGGCCGTGATCGCCAGGGCGCCCGAAGTCATCGAGTGTCACGGCACCGGCGGCGGCTTCGACTACCTGATGAAGGTCGCAGCGCACGGCGTCGAGGACTACCAGGCCTTCATCCAGCGCCTGCTCGATGCGGAGATCGGCATCGGGAAGTACTTCAGCTACGTGGTCACCAACGTGGTGAAAAGCGGCGGGGCCTTGCCCGTCACACCCGCGTCGACCGGAAGAAGTACCGCAACGAAATCCAGAAACAGAATATAATTCTGTGCAGCCATCGCTTTTCGACAGCACCTTTGCCCTGTCGAAGCGTAATGTTGGCGAAATCACACTCACCGGAGCCGCCCACATGCCCGACGACAAGTTGCGTAACCTTTCCCTCGAACAGATCGACCGCGATCACGTCATCCATCCGATGACCCGGATGGGCGCCTATTCGCGCGGCGAGATGGGCGATCCGCGCATCGTCGAAGGCGGGTCGGGCATCCGCATCCGCGACAGCCACGGCAGGGAACTGATCGACGCCTTCGCCGGGCTCTATTGCGTCAATATCGGCTACGGCCAGACCAGGGTGGCGGAAGCGATTGCCGAACAGGCGCACAAGCTCGCCTATTTCCACGCCTATGCGGGCCATTCGCACGAACCCGTCATCCGGCTGTCCGAACGCATCGCCGAACTGGCGCCGGAGGGTCTCAACCGGGTCTATTACGGGCTGTCGGGCTCCGACGCGAACGAGACCCAGGCGAAGCTGGTCTGGTACTACCACAACGTCATCGGCAAGCCGGAGAAGAAGAAGATCATCTCCCGGCATCGCGGCTATCACGGCGCCTCCGTGATGGCGGGGTCGCTGACCGGCCTGCCGATCTTCCACACCATGTTCGACCTGCCGTTGTCGATGGTCCGCCACACCACGGCGCCGGACTATTACTGGGAAGCCGCACCCGGCATGAGCGAGCGCGATTTCTCTAAGAAATGCGCGAAGGACCTCGAGGACATGATCCTCGCCGAGGGGCCGGAGACGGTCGGCGCCTTCATCGGCGAGCCGCTGCTCGGCACCGGCGGCATCGTGCCGCCGCCGGCCGGCTACTGGGAAGAAATCCAGGCGGTGCTGAAGAAGTACGATATCCTGCTGATCGCCGACGAGGTGGTCTGCGGCTTCGGACGCATGGGCTCGAATTTCGGCTCGCAGCATTACGGCATCCAGCCGGACCTGATCAGCGTCGCCAAGGGCCTGACCAGCGCCTACCTGCCGCTGTCGGGCTGCATCGTCGGCGAGAAGGTCTGGAAGGCGATCGAACAGGGCTCCGACGAACTCGGCGTCTTCAACCACGGCTGGACCTATTCCGCCCATCCGGTCTGCGCGGCGGCAGCCCTCGCCAATCTCGACATCATCGCCGAACAGGGCCTGACCGAGAATGCCGCGCGCACCGGCGCGCATTTCCTGAAAGGCCTCAAGGAAGCCTTCGGCGACCATCCCCACCTCGCGGAAGTCCGCGGCGACGGGCTGATCGCGGCGGTCGAGTTCGTCGCCGACCCGGCAACGAAGAAGCCGTTCGAGAAGTCGCTGAAGGTCGCCGCCGGCCTGGCGGTCGCCTGTCTCGAGGAAGGGGTGATCTGCCGCGCCATGCCGCATGGCGACATCCTCGGCTTCGCCCCGCCGCTGATCCTGACTCCGGCAGAAGCCGACGAGATCGTCGACAAGGTCTCCCGCGCCGTGAAGAAGGGCTTCGACAAGTTGGCGGCTGACGGGGTTCTCTGAGGTTTCGATACCTGGGTAAGATTCTTGCTTCGTCATCCTGGATGGTGCGTCAGCACCAGTCCGGGATCTCGGGCGGTTGCGGCTGAATCCCGAGATCCCGGGTTCCGCCTTCAGCGGCCCCAGGATGACGGTGATACCAACTCCTCATCCTGAACTCGTTTCAGGATCCCGACCAACATGCCTGAGCGGTCTTGGACAGGCTCAGGTTAACCGCGCGATGTCCTGAAACGAGTTCAGGACGAGGGTTTTCATCCCCTCCCCGCCGCCTCCAGCATCGCTTCCAGCAGCACGGAGGCGCCGGCGGCGGAATGATCCGGCGTGATGGTCTCGGCCTCGTTGTGGCTGAGACCGGCCTCGCAGGGAATGAAGATCATCGCCGTCGGCGCGATGGTCGAGATGTAGATCGCATCGTGTCCCGCGCCGGAGACGATTTCCATCGCCGGCAAACCCTGCCGCTCCGCTGCATTGCGCACGGCATCGACCGCCGAAGCCGCAAAGTGCGTCGCGTTCTTGCGGGCGATGAACTTGCAATCGACCTCCAGCCCCAGGTCAGTGGCAATCGCTGCCGCGCACTCCTGCAGGCCCGCCTCCAGCGCCGTCAGGATGTCGTCGTCGAAAGCGCGCATGTCGACATCCAGACTGACTTCACCCGGAATGGTGTTGCGGCTGTTCGGCGAGACGTCGAGCCGGCCGACCGTTGCAACAGCCCGTTCCGCATGGCGCGTGCCGAGTTCGTTCACCGCCGTGACCAGCCGCGCCGCGCCGACCATCGCATCCCGGCGCACGCCCATCGGCGTGGTGCCGGCATGACTGTCCTGGCCCCGGAACACCACCTCGTACCAGCAGGATCCCTGCCCGCCGGTGACGATGCCGATGGTTTTCTCCGCGGCCTCGAGAATCGGTCCCTGCTCGATATGCGCCTCGAAATAGGTTCCGACCGGCCGCGGCGCACAATCCACATCACCGGCATAGCCGATACGCTCCAGTTCACCGCCGAGGGTCTTTCCCTCGGCATCGGTGCGGGCGAGACCGTACTCGAGGGGGAAGGCGCCGGTGAAAACACCGGAGCCGACCATCGCCGGCGAGAAACGCGAGCCCTCCTCGTTGGTCCAGCAGACCACCTCGACCGGGGCCTGCGTGGCAATGCCGAGATCGTTGAGGCTGCGGACCACCTCCAGCCCCGCCAGCACGCCGTAGACGCCGTCGAAGCGCCCGCCATGCGGCTGGGTATCGAGATGCGAGCCCGTCATCACCGGGGCGGCGTCCGGATCGGTCCCCTCGCGGCGCGCGAAGACATTGCCCATCCGGTCTACCCTGATCGACATGCCGGCATCGCGGCACCAGCGCACGAACAGGTCACGCCCGGCCTTGTCCTCGTCGGTGAGCGCGAGGCGGCGGTTGCCGCCGGCAACGCCCGGCCCGATCTCGGCCATGTCCATCAGGCTCTGCCAGAGGCGGGCCCCGTCGATGCGGAGGTTGGAGGCCATCAGCCGCGCCTCGCGGCCAGCGAGTCGGCCACCACGCAGAGGATCTCGAACATGATCGTCGCACCGACCAGCGCCGTGTTGCCGCTCGGGTCGAACGGCGGGGCAACCTCGACGACATCGCCGCCGACGAGGTTGAGGCCCTGCAGGCCGCGGATCATGAGTTGCGCCTCGAGCGTCGAGAAGCCGCCGCATTCCGGCGTGCCGGTACCCGGCGCATAGACCGGGTCGAGGCCGTCGACATCGAAGGAGATATAGGTCGGGCCGTCGCCGACGACGCGGCGTGCCTCCTCGATCACGCCCTTCACGCCGATCTCGTAGAACTCCTCGATATAGATCACCCGCATCCCGGAATCGTGGCTGAACTTCCAGATATCGATGTCGTTCAAGCCGCCGCGGATACCGATCTGGATGGTCCGCTTCGGGTCGAGCAGGCCCTCCTCGACCGCTCGGCGGAACGGGGCCCCGTGATGGAACTTGGAGCCGAGATAATCGTCGCCGGTATCGCAATGGGCGTCGAAATGCACCATGCCGACGGGAGCGTCCCTGGCGATGCCCCGGAAAATCGGCAGGGTGACCGAATGGTCGCCGCCGGCCGATATCGGCGTAATGCCGGCCGCATGTACGCGGGCGTAGAATTCCGCGATCTCGTCGAGGCTGTCTTCCAGGTGGAAGGGACTC
>JAVKCR010000361.1:0-4499 GCA_040222645.1 Rhodospirillales bacterium | reverse complement strand
GTCAACGGCGATGCGATCTACAACAAGGAAACCCTGGTCTCCGCCTTCTCCGACACCGGCCGCTTTTTCAGCGCCAACCGCGTCATCGTCCGCAGGGGCGACCAGGAGATGCGCTTCCAGATCCGCACCAACCTCGACTATTCCGGCATCGTCACCCGCTCGCCCACCGGCATCATGTCACCGCGGGACGTGAAGTAGCGGCGGGCGGCGAGGGCCGTCAGGACCTGACGGCAGCTGATCTCCGGCCGTTCCGGCTGTTCACACTCTCTCATTCCCCATTCTCCGCAGGATATGCGGAGAACAAGGCGGCCAATCTCCGCATGGCGTCCTGATGGGCAATCAAGGTCCGGGCCAGGACCCATTCACTGCCGCATCAAATTCTCTTGGTCCCAATTCGGGACCATGCTAGCATCGGTCGATGCGGGTCATTGCCCTTGGCACCCTGAAGACGTTCCTGGACAGCGAGCCCGGCTATGCTGACGCCCGCGAGCCGGTCCTCGCCTGGTACCGTCACGTGCTCGGTGCGGACTGGACGTCTCCGGCGGATATCAAGCGGGATATCCGGAGCGCCAGCGTCCTGAAGGATGGCCGGGTGGTGTTCAATATCGCCGGCAACAAGTACCGCATCGTGGTCTGGATCAACTACCCCTACCGCGTCGTCTACATCCGGTTCATCGGCACGCACCGGCAGTACGACCGGATCGACGCACAGACGATATGAGGAGTGGAGAAATGGATGTGACACCGGTCAGGACGAAGCATGACCACACCCGCGCGCTGCGGGAGATCGAAAGCCTGATGGCGGCAAGGCCCGGCACGCCGGAAGGCGACCGGCTCGACGTGCTCGTCACCCTCGTCGAGGCATGGGAGGCGCGGCACATCCCGATGGACCTGCCCGACCCGGTCGAGGCGATCCGCTACCACATGGAAACCCGGTCGCTCGCCCCGAAGGACCTCGTGCCCTATATCGGCAGCCGCAGCCGCGTCTACGAGGTGCTCAACCGCAAGCGCCCGCTGACGCTGCGGATGATCTGGCGGCTGCACAAGGGCCTCGGCATCCCCGCGGAATCGCTGATCAAGCTGGCGGACGACGAGGCGGCGTGAGGGTAGAGCGACAGGCCGCCCTGCAACCTCCGGCGTCACCAACTCTGTTTGGCGAGATTGTCCCTGATTCTTGCGTTGAGAATGACGAAGGATCGAGTTCGGGCGGCCACCCATCCACACGTCATCCCGGGGCCGCCGCAGGCGGAACCCGGGACCTCGGGCATCCGCGGCGGACTCAGGAGATCCCGGACTGCCGCTTCGCGCCATCCGGGATGACGACGATACTTGAGGGAAAACGCGTTCCATTGGAGAACAGAGTTGATGACGTGGTGAGTTGGTGAAATGTCAGAATCCCCCCCTACCCCACGATATCGCACTTCGAGATGCTGCGCTCCGCGATGAGGTGGCCGGCGCCGGCGGCGTAGGCCTTGTAGTGCGGGGTCTCGCGGTGGTCGTCGAGGGCGGCTGCGTTGACGTACTGCTCGAAGAAATGCAGGCGGTTCTCCACCTCGGTGTCCTTCAGGACGTGGAAGCCGAGATTGCCCGGTTCGTCGCGGCGGGCGGCCTCGGCGTTCTTCAGGATGTGGGCCATGAATTCGTCGAGCTTTCCGGGCACGATGTCGAGGGTGACGATGATGGCGAAGGCGCCGATGGTCGGGGTTTCTGCGGTCATGTCTGGCTACTCCGGTAGGGTGATGGTGACGGTCTTGCCGCCGAGGCCGTGAATCTTGTCATGGGCGCGGATGGTGACCCGGTCGATGCCGGCCGGGATCGCGACGCCGCCAAGGCTGCGGGTGAAGGGCTGTTCGCTGTCGTGCGGGTGCAGCAGCACGCGGCTGCCGAGAACCGTGCCGTCCGGGGCGAGGATGTCCCACCGGTCGGCGTAATGGTTCCAGCCCGCATCTTCGTGCGCGACGGTGACGGTGAAACGCCAGCTATCGCCGCTTCGCTCGGCGCGGACGTCGAGCACGTCCGCCTCGCCGGCAATCGACGGTGTTGCGGTGAAAGCGAACACCGACAGGGTCGCGGCACTGAGGATGTTCCGTATCGTCATGTCCCTACTCCGGCAATGGCCGCGGCTTGCCGTCTTCATCGATGGCGACGAAGGTGAAATGGCCCTCGGTGACCATCTCGCGCAGCGAGCTTTCCGGGCCGCGCAGCACCCAGGCCTCGATCAGGTAGGTCATAGAGGTGCGGCCGGTCTTCACCAGCTCGGCATAGCAGCAGAGCACGTCGCCGACATGCACCGGCAGGTGGAAGGTCATGCCGTCGACGGCGATGGTCGCCACCCGGCCGCGCGCCCGGCGCCAGGCGGCGGTGCCGCCGGCGAGATCCATCTGCGCCAGCAGCCAGCCGCCGAAGATGTCGCCGGACGGGTTGGTGTCCGCCGGCATGGCGATGGTGCGGATCGAGAGTTCGCCCCGCGGCTCCCTCGCCTCCCTCGCCTCCCGCGGCGCATCGCTGTCGTTCCGGTTGTCTGCCATCTCGTTCTCCACAACATCTTGGTGGATATCCCCGCCAGACCCACAGCATCATGCTTGCGCGGGTATCCGGCAAATCTATAATGCCGCTATGGCAGACCTGTTCAACTCCCCTGCCGCCACGGCGGCCAACAGCTATTCGGCGAAGGATATCGAGGTCCTCGAGGGACTCGAGCCCGTTCGCCGCCGTCCCGGCATGTATATCGGCGGCACCGACGAGCGCGCGATGCATCATCTCGCCGCCGAGGTGCTCGACAACGCCATGGACGAGGCGGTCGCCGGTCACGCCAGCCGCATCGAGTTCGAACTCGCCGCCGGCAACATGCTGACCGTGCGCGACAACGGCCGCGGCATCCCGGTCGACCCGCACCCGAAATTCACCGACAAGTCGGCGCTGGAAGTCATCCTGACCACGCTGCATTCCGGCGGCAAGTTCTCCAACAAGGTCTACGAGACCTCGGGCGGTTTGCACGGCGTCGGCATCTCCGTCGTCAACGCGCTGTCCGACCATCTCGAGGTCGAGGTCGCCCGCGACAAGCGGCTCTGGCGCCAGACCTATTCCAGGGGCGCGCCGACCAGCGAGTTGAAGGATGTCGGCGCGGTGAGCAACCGCCGCGGCACGGCGGTGACCTTCCGTCCCGACCCGGAGATCTTCGGGGCCCGGGCCGATCTGAAGCCCGCCATCCTCTACAAGCTCGCGCGCTCCAAGGCCTATCTCTACAAGGGCGTCGAGGTGCGCTGGCGCTGTGCGCCCGAACTGATCCGCGACGGCGACGAGACGCCGGAGACGGCGGTGCTGCATTTCCCGGGCGGGCTCGCCGACTATCTCGAGGAACAGCTCAAGGGCCGCAAGACCATCACGCCGGCGATGTTCACCGGCAACGCGAACTTCCCCGACCGGCAGGGCCGCGCCGAATGGGCGGTGGCCTGGCCGCGCGACGATGACGGCTTCTTCAACAGCTATTGCAACACCATCCCGACGCCCGAGGGCGGCACCCACGAGACCGGCATCCGCACCGCGCTGTTGCGCAGCCTGAAGGGCTATGGCGAGCTGATCGGCAACAAGCAGGCCGCGAAGATCATGGCCGAGGACGTGGTCGGCGGCGCCTGCGGCATGCTGTCGGCCTTCGTGCCCGACCCGCAGTTCCAGGGCCAGACAAAGGACAAGCTGACCTCCGCCTCGGCGACCCGCCTCGTCGAACAGGCGGTGAAGGACCATTTCGACCACTGGCTGTCGGCCGACAGCGAATCCGCCAAGGCGCTGCTCGAACGCGCGATCGAACGCGCGGATGCTAGGCGGCGGCGCAAGGAAGAGAAGGAAACCAAGCGCCAGACCGCGACGCGGCGGCTGCGGCTGCCCGGCAAGCTGGCGGATTGCACCCGCTCGGTTGCCGCCGGCACCGAACTGTTCCTGGTCGAAGGCGATTCCGCCGGCGGGTCTGCCAAGCAGGCGCGCGACCGCGCCACCCAGGCCGTGCTGCCGCTGCGCGGCAAGATCCTCAACGTCGCCAGCGCCACCCGCGACAAGCTGAAGGGCAACCAGGAACTCTCCGACCTGGTGGAGGCGCTCGGCAGCGGCTCCGGCAAGGATTACGACGACGAGAAGCTGCGCTACGAGAAGGTCATCATCCTGACCGACGCCGATGTCGACGGCGCCCATATCGCCTCGCTGCTGATGACCTTCTTCTACAGGGAGATGCCGAAGCTGATCGAGAACGGCCACCTGTTCCTCGGCATGCCGCCGCTCTACCGTCTCGTGCAGGGATCGAAGTCGATCTATGCCCGCGACGACGCCCACAAGGAGCAGCTCATGTCGGACGGCACCTTCAAGGGCAAGGGCAAGATCGAGATCAGCCGGTTCAAGGGCCTCGGCGAAATGCCGCCGCCGCAGCTTCGGGAAACCACCATGAACCGGGCGACCCGGCAGCTGCTCAAGGTCAATGTGCCGACCACCGACGACCGCGCCGCCCAGCA
>JAVKCR010000360.1:0-9567 GCA_040222645.1 Rhodospirillales bacterium | reverse complement strand
TCGCCATCACGTCGAGCGTGATCGACTTCTTCGAAAACTTTCGAATAAAGATCGACGGGCCGTCGATGGCGAGCGGCGGGATGATGATGTTGACGCGGCTGCCGTCGGGAAGCCTGGCATCGACCAGCGGCGAGGTCTCGTCGACGCGGCGGCCGACCCGGCTGACGATGCGCTGGGCGACGCTCAGCACATGGCGGTTGTCGCGGAAGCGGGCGTCGGCGAGCGTCAGCTTGCCGCCGCGCTCGATATAGATCTGGTTGGCGCCGTTGACCATGATGTCGGTGACCGCGTCATCGGCCAGCAGCGGCTCCAGCGGCCCGAGGCCGAGCATTTCGTCGAGCAGCAGTTCAACGAGGCCGTCCTGTTCCGCGCGGTTGAGCTGCAGGCGTTCCTCGACAAGGATCTCGCCGACCAGGTCGGAGACCTGCGGGCCAAGCTCGGCGCGCTCCATCTTGGTTGCCGCGGCGGCATCGAGCCGCTCCATCAGGATCGGCTGGATACGGTGGCGGGCCTTCTCGATGGTTGCCCGGCCGTTGATCTTCGCCGCGTTCAGCAGGTCGGGGGCGGTTTGCTCCAGCGAACGCATCAGCATGGTGACGAGATTGCGCCGGTCGATCCCTTCCAGCCGGATACCGTGCTCTGCGGCGATTTCGTCGACCTCGACGGCCAGGGCGGCGCGCGATGACGGGACTTCGCCCAACCGCAGCGCCGCCGTGACGATGTCGATCAGCGAATCATGCGCCTCGCGCAGGGCGAGGCGGGAGGTCATCACGCGCGCCTCGCCGTCCTGTTCGGGGCCGGTGGCGGCCGCCGGCACGACGGCGAGGCGGCGGGGCCGCTGGCGGGCGCGCTGGCCGATCATGCCCCGCGTCCGAACAGGCGCGCGACAAGACCCGGCCTGGCGGTCTTGCCCGGGGAGATTGCCTCGACCAGTGCCCCGATCCGGGCGACGGCCTTGCGGGCGCCCGGTTGCCGAGCAAGCGGCAGGCCGGCCATACCCGCCTCGGCGATCCGGGGATCCTCCGCAATGATGGTGATCGGGTCGGCCTCGACACCCTTGGCGAAGGCGCCGGCGGGCATCTCGCCCCTGCGCCGTGCGCCGTGACGGTTCACCACCAGGTCCACCTGGCCCTTGCCCAGCTCGCGGGCGTTGCGCTTCAGGCGCACGCTGTCGCGCAGGCCGGCGATGGTAAGGTCGCTGACGATCAGGGTGCGGTCGGCGACCTCGAAGGCCGCCTCCCGCAGCACCCTGCCATGGCGCGGCAGGTCGAGAACGATGTCATCGGTCACTGCCGACAATTGCTCGAGCAGTGCGCGCAGGCCCGTCGCCTCGTAGATGTCGGCGCCGTCCGTCTCGCCGCCGCCGAGGATGGCGAGGCGGTCGCTGGCGCGGACCATCGCACGTTCGAGGAACAGCCCGTCGATGCGATCCGGGTTGGCCAGCGCTTCCTCGAGCCCGCGACCGGCCTCGAGATCGAGGGCCAGCGCCGCCGACCCGAAGCCGAGATCGAGATCGACCAGCGCCACCCGGCGCTGCGCGGTATGCGCCAGGTGCCAGGCAAGATTGACGGCGATGGTGGTCGCGCCGACGCCGCCGCGCGCGCCGGTCACGGCGATGATGCGGGTGTTTTCCGGGCTCTGCACCGGCGCGGTGCCTGCCTGTTCCGCCGGCTGCGCCGACAGTACCGACTCGATCGCGTCCTCGAGGTCGTCATCGGCGAAGGGGGTGACGAGGTAATCGTCGGCGCCGGTGGTCAGCAGCAGGCGGCAGAGCCGGGCATCGTTGCGATCGCCGATGAGGATGACGGCGGCGCCGTCCGGACAATGGGCGACGATCTCCTCGAAGGCGGCGAGCGGATTCTCCTCGCCGCTGATATCGGCGATCAGCAGCAGCGACGATCCTTCGGCGCTGATTGCCGGCAACAGGTCGCGCCAGGAACCGCGATGCGGCCGCGCGTTCCAGCCGCGCCGTGTGAAACCCTGTTCGAGGCGCGCCGCCGTGCCGTCGCTCGCCGCATTGGCGATCAGCATGCGGGCACCGGTGTCGGTGGGCAAAACAGGCGTGGGCGTGAGCGCGTTCATGGCGTCGTTCCCTCACTCGTCCTTGGTCGGGTCGACGGGGGCGGCGACCTTGCCGGCGCGCCAGAGCTGGATCGACCGGGCCGCGGCGATGCCGTCGTCCGGCCCGGCCTCGCGGCCGCCGGCGAGATCTGCCGGATCGGCGACCATGGCGCCGAGATTGAGCGCCGTGGCGCAGCCGAAATTGCTGGACGGGCGGTTCTGGTCATTGGCGGCTTTCGGCGCCGACCAGTCGGGGCAGTCGGGCGCCGTCACGATGTAGCGTCGGGCGACAAGGGTGACGGCGCCCTCCGGCCCCTCCAGCCCCCGGCTTTCCCCGGGCACTCCCTGGATGACGAAGATGCGGGTCTTGGATACACCGCGGGCGCGCAGCAGGGCCGCGACCGAGGCCGCGCGGCGCTCGCCGATCTCGGTGTCGGCGGCGACAAGGGTGAAACGCTCGTCGCTGCGCCGGGCGCGGAGGAAATCCTCGAGGCCGCGGCGGGCGATGGAATCGGGCGAGGCGGCGCCGGGACCGAAGGCGATCGCGTGGCGGGTCTCGGTGGCGATCGCGGCGAGCTGCTTGGACGGCCCGGCGGCGGCGGGCGGCGCATCCACCGTCCGGCAGGCGCCCAGCGTCAGCAGCAGGGCCACGGTGAAGGCGGCGACCTTCAGTCCCGGCTTCGGCCGGTCGAAGAAGATGCGGCGGGGATTGTTGAGGGCGCACATCGGGGCTTCTCCCTTCTGTCCTGTTGTCAGTCGGCCAGCACGAAGCCGGCGGGGCGGGCGAGTCTCGGTCCCTCGATGCGGCGGTCATGCTGGGCGCCATGGACCAGCCGGTCGCGGTCGGTCGGCGCGGCATAGCCGTCGAGCGGGCTCGCCAGATCCTTCGGCGAGGGCGCCGGTTTCACGAGATAGGGGGTGACGATGATGACCAGTTCCGTCTCTTCGCGGCTGAACTGGTCGGAGCGGAACAGCGCGCCCAGCACCGGCACTTCGCCGAGACCCGGGAACTGGGAAACCGTGTCGTTGATGTTGTTCTGCAGCAGCCCGGCGATGGCGAAACTCTGGCCGGAGGTGATGTCGACCGTGGTTTCCGCCCGTCGCGTGGTCAGGGCCGGCACCGAGAAGCCGTTGAACTGGATGGCCCCGGCATTGGAGAGCTGGCTGACCTCCGGGCGTACCTTCAGGCTGATGCGGTCGCCCACGATGGTCGGCGTGAAGCCGAGCGAGACGCCGAACTGCTTGAAGGTGACGGAGACCCGGCCGTTCGATTCCGGCACCAGGATGGGGAACTCGCCGCCGGCCAGGAAGCTCGCGGCCTCGCCCGATTTCGCCGTCAGGTTGGGTTCGGCGAGGATCGAGATAAGCCCTTCGGAATCCATCGCGTCGAGCAGGATGTTGAGGTCGAGATTGCCCTTGGTGAAGCGCCCGAAGGTATTGAAGTTGGTGGTCTGGTTCGGCGTGCGGGAGAGGAAGGATCCGGCGGCGAAGACCGGGTTGCCGGTGGCCAGCCCGAAGGAGAACGACCCGATATTGTAGATCGCGTCCCAGTTGATGCCGAAGGTCTTGGTGACGTCGCGGCTCATCTCGGCGACGCGGACACGCAGGTTCACCTGAGTCGGCGCATCGACGGCCATGCGGTTGATCACCTGTCCCGGATCGCCGACGAAGCTCGCCGCCAGGCCGCGCAGGTTCTCCGCCTCGATTGCCGAGCCGACCTTGCCGGAGAGTACAAGGCTGCCGTTCAGCGAGGCGACCTCCACCTCGGATTGCGGCGCCAGCTCAAAGATCGCCTGGCGCAGCCGCGCGACATTGTGGGTGACGGTGATCGGCAGGCCAGCCAGCACCCGGTCGTTGCCATCGACCGCGAACAGGCTGGTCTCGCCGGCGCGCCTGGCGAAGACATAGAGCAGAGTCGGCGATTTCACCTGCACGTCGGCGATTTCCGGGTCGGCGACGAAGACGGTCGCCGCCGGCGCGCGCAGGCGCACCAGCTTGCCCTTGTGCACCTCGATGACCAGCGGTTCGCCGTCGGCGGCGACGATGGTGGCGCCCAGCGCGGTGTCGGCCGCTATCGAGCAGGCCAGCAGGAACGCGGCGACGAAGACCGCCCCGCAGATCTCACGGAGGGTCATTGTCCGCCTCCCCCGAGCGACAGCGTTTCGGAATCGCCGCCGCGCATCACCGTGACCTGCCGCTTGGCGGACTTCCCCTTCGCCGGGCGGATCAGCAGCGGCGAGACCTCGACATCCCAGGTATGCGACTTGAGGTCCCACGGATTGAGCACCGGCGCCGCTTCCTTGCGGTCGGCGGCGAGATGGTAGGGATCGTCGGTCTCGCCGTCCTCGTTATCGCCGAGATCGGGGGCGGGACGCGCGGTCCGGCGGAGATCGCCGGGGCCGGGCGCCAGGCTGCGCAGCGACAGCGACAGCCGGCCCATGTCGGGCAGCAGGGTCACCGCCTCCGCCATCTTCGGATCGACCTCGAGGGTGACGGTCTTGGCGGTGGCGGCCTTGCCCGAGCGGTCGTCGATCGCCTGGTCGATGGCCAGCACGCGCACGTCCTCGAGGGCGGTGACGGTGGCCCGGCGGGTGACGTCCTTCGACATCTTGATGGCCTGGGCGAGGATGATGTCGACCCGGTCGCCCGGGAAGACGAAGCCCGCGACGCCTGAAACGTCGCTGACCGCGACGGTCACCGCGCGCTTGCCGGGATCCAGCACGGCGGCGAGGAAGCCGGTCTCGCTGGGAAAGACGAGCTTGCCGCGGGTGATCGGCTCGCCCGCATCGACCGGCTCGCGCAGCACCGCGCCGACCAGGTCTTCCGGGGCGACATTGCCCTGGATGATGTAGGTGTTGGCGATCTTGTCGTCCGGCCAGGCCTGCCAGCGGACGGCTTTCGGGCGGAAGAAGGCGCCGCGATGCAGGCGTTCCTGCGCCACCATGACAAAGACCGAGGCCGGTTCCGGCTCCGGCGCGCGCTGGGCCTGGGATTCGAGGGCGGTGCGCTGGACGTTGATCCAGTTGCGCGCGGTCCAGGCGGCGCCACCGGCGAGACCGAGGGCGAGGATGGCGAAGAGTAGGGTGCGCAGCGTCATGTCGGTATCTCCGGTTCAGGCGGCCATGGAGAGCAGGCGCCAGGCGAGGAACAGGCCGCCGCAGGCGATCGCGATGCCGTAGGGCAGCACCGGGGCGGCGATTGCCGGCGCGATGTCGGCGCCGGGTGTGGCGGCCAGGCCGAACATCCGGCGCGCCGGGGTTTTCATGGCGAGCGCCAGCAGGCCGCCGGCGATGGAAATCACGAAGAAGGTGGCCACGAAGTCGGGCCAGCCGGCCCAAAGCGCCACGATGGCGAGCAGTTTGACGTCGCCGCCGCCCATCCAGCCCCGGAGCCAGGCGAGGCATCCGAAGACGAACACGATCCCGGCCGCCAGCAGGGCGCCGGTGAGACCGGTTACAGGAAGATTGGATATATAGAAGGGCCAGATCGCGAGGAGCGCGAGACAGAGCAGGTTGGGAATCCGGTAGGACAGGGCGTCCCACATGGCCGCGGCCAGGAGCAGGGCGGCGAAAGTCAGGATGGCGGTTTCTCGGAACGCGATGTCCGGCATGGTGGTTCCCCTCCGTCCTCCGGCAAGGGCCGGCCGGAGCAGGGGCGGCTTTCTGCCGCCGCCTGCCCAGCCGAGCCGCTACCGGGAGAACCCATCAGTTGGTGGTGCCACCGGACGTGTCGCCGCCGGTACCGCCGGAGGTGTCGCCGCCGGTCGTGCCGCCGCTGGCCGAGTTGGTGGCGTTGGTCAGCTCGGTCGAGACGGTCGTGAACATGTTGTCGAGCGAGGTCCCCATCAGGCCGAGCGCCGTGATGGCCGCCACAGACACGAGGGCCGCGATGAGGCCGTATTCAATGGCGGTAGCGCCGGAATCGTCTTTGCGGAACTTCTTGAGATAAGTGAGCATGTAAATTCTCCATGATGCAGCTCATTTGACGCTTCAAGACTGTGGATAACTTAACAAAAGGTCAACATAAACATATAGATATACTATTTATATAAATATAAATTACTTTATTACCGCATTTAATATTAATTATTGTATGATTTTACGTAAAATTTTATCGATATAATATTATTGAATTCTCTCGTCGGGGGGAGGTGAATCGCGCGCATGAGAATGCTGTTTTCCATAGCGCGCGATTGGTTGCGGAAGCTGACCCGGGTAGCGGGCACAGGGGAACCTGCCTACCGTTCCGTGATCGGCGCGGTCTTTCATGGAACGACAGATCGAATAAAAACCCGTCATCCTGATGACAATCAGGACCCATGCCAGAGCATTGGCGGGGGAAACGGCCGGTGCCGAAACCCCGGTGCCGCCGCGGAGCACCAGGCGGTCAGGCCGTCATGTCTTTCGACCGCTCAGGCATGGGTCCTGGATCTCGTCAGGATGATGATGGGGGTGGTGGTGGGCGGCGATGGACCCAAGCGCCTCGCACAACATCTCGCCATCTTCCGCTTCCACGCCTTCCGGTTTTTCCGGGCGGAGGCTGCGGCGACGGCGCTGTTTCTCGGTTTCGCCACCATTCCGCTGTTCGGGTTCGTCGGCCTCGCGGTCGACGCCTCGCGCGGCTACATGGTGAAATCCCGGCTGTCGCATGCGCTGGACGCGGCGGGGCTGGCCGGCGGTCGGGTCTTTTTCTCGGACCGGCGCGACAGCGACATCGCCATGTTCTTCAACGTGAACTTCCCGCCCGGCTACATGGATTCCAGCGTCACCGGCCCGCTGATCCAGGCCATCGACAATGACGAGCTGCTGATCCTCACCGCCGAGGCGACGATCCCCACCCGCTTCATGCATCTCTTCGGTATCGACACGCTGACCGTCGCCGCCGCCTCCGAGGTCAAGCGCCGCACCCAGATCATCGAGGTGGCGCTGGCGATCGACATGTCGGGCTCGATGGGCTCGTGGATCGGCGGCCAGACACGGTTGGCGGCCGCCCGCGATGCGGCGACCGAGATGGTCAATATCCTCTATGGCGACAACGAGACCAAGGAGCTGCTGAAGATCGGCATCGTGCCCTGGAGCGCCAAGACGAACGTGCAGATCGACGGCGTATCCTTCGCGTCGGCGTCAACCAGCTCTGTCGCGGTGCCGGATTTCGTCAACCCGCTCACCGGTTCCGTGCAGTCCGAGCTGTTCTACGCGAATTCGAGCCCGGTGCCGCTGCTTTCGGCGCCGCCGTCGAACTGGCGCGGCTGCGTCTACAACCGCTATCTCGACAACGGCATCGACACTGACGACGCCGATGTCAGCCTCTACGGCCATTCCTCGCCGACCGGCGACTGGGAGGGCTGGGAGCCGGTCGGGCCGGAAGGCGAGCCGGTCTCCGGCGGCACCTGCGCGCTCAGCGTCAATGGCGGGGAATGCATTGCCTGCCTGAACCAGCGCATCACGCCGCTCAACAATGTCAGGCAGACCGCGCTCGACGCCATCGCGGCGCTGACCTCGCCCACCGGCAATACCAACATCCCGCAGGGGCTGGGCTGGGCCTGGCGCGTGCTCAGCCCCGGCGCGCCGTTCGACGAGGCGGAAGTGGCGCCGCAGTTCCCGCGCCAGCAGGCGATCATCCTGCTCACCGACGGCGAGAACTTCGCCGGCAACGGCGACGGCTACAAGGCGGTCTGGGGCACCGGCACGTCGGGACAGGACGAGATGGATGCGCGGCTGCTGGCGCTGGCCGCCAACATCAAGGCGGCGGGGGTGCAGATCTACACCATCCAGTTCGCCAATAACGGTACGGCGCTGCAGACCCTGATGCAGGATGTCGCGACCGAACCGGAAGCGCCGTTCTACCAGTACGCCCCGGACGCGGACTCGCTGCGCGCGGTGTTCCGCGAGGTCGCCAACAACCTCTCCGAACTCAGGCTGTCGAAATAGCCGGTCTCAGGCGGCCGCTTTCTCGCGCGCCTCGACCCGGGCCAGCACGCCAAGCAGGCACTCGACGAAGGCGTCGGTCGCCTCGTACATCACCCAGTGCCCGGCCTGCGGGATGACGTGGAACTCCGCCTCCGGCTGTACCGAGCGGATGAGGTCGCGGCGGAGATCGAGCCGCGGCACCGCGGTCGCGTCGAGCGCGCCCCAGATACCGGCGATCGGGGCGGTGATGTCGGGCAGGCGGCGGGTCAGCGTGTCGGTCTTCGAGATCGGCCGGCTCTTGGTCCGGGCGCGCCCCGTGTTGGTGACCTGCATATGCATGGCGAGCGCGTCGATACTGGCCGGGTCGGCCAGCATCAGCTCGGCGAGGTTGTGGCGGTGCTGGGCGAGCTTCTGTTCCTCGGTCATCTCGCGGCTGCGCGCCCGGAGATCGATGCCGGCGACCCTCGGCAGGCCGAGCCCGCCCGCGCCGACCATGGTGTAGGAGCGCGCGCGATCCCCCAGCAGCGCCGCGGAATGGCCCGCCAGGATGGAGCCGAACGAGAAGGCGGCGAAATGCGGCCGCGACCCTTCCGGGAGGATCCGTTCAAGCCCCGCGACGCAGATCGCGGCGAAACCTTCGGCGGTATGCGGCTGCGGCGGTACTTCCGAATCGCCCATGCCGGGCAGGTCGGGCACGAACAGGCGGTAATGTTTCGACAAGGGTTCGATGCAGCGCACCCAGTGGATCCACGAGCCGTAGCCGCCATGCATCAGCACCAGCGGGTTGCCCTCGCCCCAGACGCGCCAGACCATCTCGCCATCGCCTGAGGGCGTGCCGAGATGCGTCGATGTGGCGTCGAGGGCAGCGAGGAATTTTTCCGGATTTTCTTTCATGATCCGAGCGATATGCTAAAGACCGGACAAAATCAAGAGAGCCGGGACATCCCGGCGCGCCGGCAACGGCGACGGATAACCGGAAGGAACGGACATGACAGATACAGCTGCAGCACGGAAGATCGGCTTCGTCGGCATTGGCAACATGGGCGGCTTCATGGCCGCCAACCTGGTGAAGGCCGGCCACAAGGTGACGGTGGCGGACACCAACCCGGCAATCCTGCAGCGTTTCCTCGCCGACCACCCGACCGCCGAGGCGGCGATCAGCCTGAAGGCGCTGGCCGCCGACAATGACGCGGTGATCACCATGCTGCCGCAGATCAAGGTGGTGAAGGCGGTGCTGTTCGGCGATGGCGGCGATTGCCTCGCCGACGGTTTCGCCGAGGGCAAGTTCCTCATCGACATGTCCTCGTCGGACCCGAAGGAAACCCGCGAGTTGCAGCCGGAACTGGCCGCGCGCGGCATCCGTTTCGTCGACGCCCCGGTCTCCGGCGGCATCAAGGGGGCCGAGGAGGCGACGCTCGCCATCATGGCCGGCGGTGCGCCCGAGGATGTCAAGGCGGCGACACCGATCCTCGCCGGCATGGGCAAGAACGTCTTCAATTGCGGCGGCCCGGGCGCCGGCCAGGCGACCAAGGCGCTGAACAACCTGGTCAACGCCGTCGGCATGGTGGCCACCGTCGAGACGCTGCTGATGGCCAAG
>JAVKCR010000359.1:0-5737 GCA_040222645.1 Rhodospirillales bacterium | reverse complement strand
CCGCGATCTCCGGGGCGTCGAGCGTGATCCGGCCGGTCGCCGGGGTGGCGCCGCCGGTGAATTCCTTGATCGCCTTCTCGGTCGATTCGGCGCTGGCCCATGCCCGGGTCGTCGAAACGCCCAGGACCGCGAGGCTCGTCGCACCGACCGACAGCGCGAGCGCCTGCCGTCTGGTGAGGTTCATGGTCATCTCCTTGGTTTCCCGCCCAGCCTTCCCGGCTTCAATCCTTCAGCGTGCCGAGATAGGCGACGATGTCTTCCACCTGCTGTGCGCTCAGGATGGTCTGGCCCTCGAAATCCTTCGCGACATGCGCGCCGACTTCCAGCGAGTAGAAGCCGGGCATGACGGTCTCCGGACCGAACACCCTCTTGGAGTTCACGAGGATCGCCCGCAGCTCCTCCGGCTTCCAGCGGTCGGCCACACCGTCGAGCGGGGTGCCGACCTCGCCATGGAACTGCTGCTCGCTCATCTCGGAATTCTTGTGACAGGCGAGGCAGTTGCCGAGCTTCTTGTCGATGAAGGTCTTGCGGCCGGCGGCCGGGTCGCCCGGCTGGCCGGTCAGCGATGCCTTCACGGCGGTCTCGTCGAACTTGACGTCATTCGGCCCCACCGGTCCGGCGGCCCATGCACTGGATCCCACCGCCATCAGCAGCGCCGCGCCGATCAGGCCCATCTTGCAGGTGTCGCGCACTGTATCCTCCCATCGCGAGCCGGTTTTCCGGCCTCGTACCTCGACAGCGGCCCTCTGCACAGACAGCCGGGACGCTCATGCGATAAATATGATTATTGCAATATATAGATTGATGCAAGCGTCGACGTCAACCGCCCTCGGCCGGGACGCCGGTAACGCCGGGCCGACGGCGCCTCCGACCCCACACTTTCAGTTGCTCTTGCCGCTCGCCTTGCGGCGCTGCTCGATCATGCGGGCGTGGTATTTCTGGAAGTGCTCGTCGGTCTCGTAGCCCTTCTCGCGGACCCAGCGGAACATATCCAGGAACGTGCCCTTGCCGAACGAGCCAGGCATGGTGGCGACGGCCGCCTGGGGGACGGTCTTGCCGGCCGGCGCGGTCTCCGGCAGGAACACCACGGTCGGCGTGAAGACGTAGCCCCACTTGCGGACCGCCGTCTTCTCGGTCAGGGACTCGCCGTCGAGGTCGGTGACCTCCTCGTCGCCGAACATGTTGTACTGCACGACGTTGAAATGCGCCTTGATGTAGTCGCGCACCTCCGGGTCGCTCAAAAGGTCCTCGTGCATCTTGCGGCAGTAGATGCAGCCGCGCTGCTCGAACACGATCGCCAGGCGCTTCCCGGCCTGGTTGGCGGCCTCGATGTCCTCCGCGATGTCGCGGAAGGTGATAGCGAACCAGTCCTCCTTGTGCAGGCCGTCGTCGCCCATGGTTGCGGCGGCGGCCGGCACCGACGCCACGGCGAGGCCGAGCACCACCGTGAGCAGCGACAGGATCGAAGCGATGGGCGCGAAGCGGGCGGTCATGACTGGGTTCCTCCCTAGCCGATTTCCGAGAATACCGGGAACGTCTCGATCATCCAGTTGGCGATCGCCGACATCTGGCCGGTCATGAAAAGCACGCCGGTGACCACGAGCAGGCCGCCCATGGCCTTCTCGACGGTCGCGAGATGGCGGCGGAAGCGGCTGGCCCAGGCCACGAACCGCGGCGCGAAGACGGCGGCCAGGATGAACGGCAGGCCGATTCCGAGGGCGTATACCGCCAGCAGCGCGGCGCCGCGCCAGGCGGCGTCGGCGGAGCCGGCGACGAACAGGATCGCCGCCAGCACCGGCCCCACGCAGGGAGTCCAGCCGAACGCGAAGGCGAGGCCGATCACATAGGCCCCGAGCGGGCCGGCCGGCCGCCGCTCGACCGTGAACCGCATGTCGCGAAACAGCGGCGCAATGCGGAGCACCCCGAGGAAGTGCAGGCCGAGGACGGCGATGATCGCGCCGGCGACGATCGACAGCACGTCGAAGTAGCGCGCCACGGTCTGCCCGACCACGCTGGCGGTGGCGCCGAGCGCCACGAACACCGTCGCGAAGCCGAGCACGAAGACCACCGCCGAGAGCACGATGCGCCGCGACGCGCCGGGCGGCGGCGCGTCGTCACCCGCCAGTTGCTCGAAGCTCAGTCCGGTCAGGTAGCACAGATAGGGCGGTACGATCGGCAGTACGCAGGGCGACACGAAGGACAGCAGCCCCGCCACGAAGGCGCCCGCGAAGGTGACGTCGAGCATCTCGGTATTTCGCTCCCGTTGCCGGCCGATCGGCCGGTCGTTCATTCGCTCAATCATATTTACATTTTTCTATGTATGACAAACGCTCTCTGCACGGGTATGTTCTCGCCATGCTCATGGCGCGCAGCATGACCGCGGCAGCGGTCGTCCTGATGGTTTCCGTGGCCGTGCCGGAGTCGGCGCGGGCAGCCGAACTGCTCGTGCTCGAGCAGCCGGGCTGCGCTTGGTGCGCGCGCTTCAACAACGAGATCGCGCCCGGCTACCCGCACACCGAGGAGGGTCGTCGGGCGCCGCTGCGGCGGGTCGACGTGACCGAGTCGTGGCCCGCCGACCTGGCGGCGATCGCGCCGGAGCGGCTGACACCGACCTTCATCCTTATGTCCGATGACGGCCGGGAGGTCGCGCGGTTGCGCGGCTATCCGGGCGACAATTTCTTCTGGCCGCTGCTGGCCGAAATGCTGGGGAAGCTCGGGCCGGTCCCGGCGATGTAGAATGACTGCTGGCGCCGGCGCCGACCCGGCGATGCCGTGGCGCCGGACCATCCGAAGGCGGAGTGGATAGTGGATACGCCTGTTACAGCCTGGAAGACGCGACTGCCGTCGGATCCTGCAGCCCTGCAGGAACTGCTGGAGCAGGCGCACCGGGCCAGCGAGATGCTGAAGGCACTGTCGCACGAGACGCGGCTGCTGATCCTGTGCCTGCTGTCCGAGGGCGAGAAGTCGGTCTCGGAACTGGAGGACACCCTGTCGATGTCGCAGGCCGCGGTGTCCCAGCAGCTGGCACGGCTGCGCTTCGACCGGCTGGTCAAGACCCGGCGCGACGGCCGGTCGATCTACTACAGTATCGCCGACGAGGAAGTGGCCGCCCTGATCGGCGCGCTCTACGACATCTTCTGCCGCAAGGTCCGCACACCGCCGGCCGACTGACCGGCGGCGCGCGGCGGCGGCGCAGGGGACGAACGGAACTGCCCGGACCCGACGCGGTCCAGAACAACGAACGGTGTCGGCCCGCCCGGGCGAGACTCCGTCGGGGAGAAACGCCGTGGACACCCTCGAGGCGCATGTGGCGCTTCCTCTGGTCGGCGTCGTCGCCGGCATCGTCCTGGGATTCGTCGCCCGCCTGAACCGATTCTGCACGCTGTCGGCGCTCGAGCGGTACTGGTATTCGAGCGACGCCACCGGCCTGCGCACCTGGGTGCTGGCCGCGACCGTGGCGATGCTGGCGACCCAGGCGCTGGCCGCGTTCGGGCTCGCCGACATCCGCGACAGCTTCTATCTCCGGCCCTATCTGGGGCTCAGCGGGGCGATCCTCGGCGGCCTGATGTTCGGGTTCGGGATGGCCATGGTCGGGACCTGCGCGTTCGGCGCGGTGGTCCGGCTCGGGGGCGGCAGCCTGCGTTCGCTGATCGTGCTGCTGGTCCTCGGGCTGGTCGCGGTCGCGACCCAGCGCGGCCTGCTGGGTCAGGTTCGGATCGCGCTGGTCGACGACTGGGCGATCGACCTGACCGCGGTCGGCGGCCAGTCGATCCCCGCCCTGGTCTCGAGGCTGCTCGGTTTCGACGCGACCGTCGCCGTCGTCGGCCTGCTCGGCGGCGGGCTGCTGGCCTGGATCTTCGTCGACCCCGCGTTCCGCCGTCGCGGCGCCCTGATCCTCACCGGCACGGCGATCGGCCTGGTAATCGCGTTCGGCTGGGCCGCCACCAGCTATTTCGCCACCATCTCGTTCGAGCCGGTGCAGATCGAGGCCGGCTCGTTCTCGGTGCCGGTCGGCGATGTGATCGTCCACGTCATCACCTACACCGGGACGGTGCCGGATTACGGCGTCGGGCTGGTGGTCGGGGCGGTGATCGGCGCCGGGCTGGCGGCCTGGTACCGGCACGACGCCCAGTGGGAGGCCTGCGACGATGCCCGCGAACTCAGCCGGCACCTGGCCGGCGGTGCGTTGATGGGCGTCGGCGGGGTGTTCGCCATGGGCTGCACCATCGGGCAGGGCGTGACCGGCTTCTCGACCCTGGCGCTGTCGGCGCCGATCGCCTTCGCGTCGATCCTGATGGGCGCCCGGCTCGGGCTGTCCTGGATGGTCGAGGGCAACGCCTGGGCGATGTTCCGCGGCCGGCAGTCGGGCCCGGGCCCTGCGGAGTAGGTCAGCCGGTCGCCGCGAACCGGTAGTGCGCGCCGCTGCGTTCGACCATGCCGATTCCCGGATAGGGCAGGTGGAAGCCGACGATCCGCGTGCGGTCGGCGGTCAGCCGGTCGAGCAGCCGGCGCCGGGTGGCAGCCCCCTGCTCGACGTCGTGGTCGCTGCCGGCGTGCCAGTCCGGGCGCTCGAACGAGATCACCGCATTGCCGATGGCGTCGCCGACCACCAGCAGCCCGTCGCCGCGATGGATCATGAAGCAGACGTGGCCGGGGGTATGCCCGAAGCTGCCGACCGTCTCGATCCCCGACAGGATCTCGGCGCCGGCGTCGAACAGCTCGACCCTGTCCTCGATCGCCGCCATCCGGTTGCGGGCACCGACGACGAAGCTCTGCCGGGCCTCCGATATGGTCGTCAATGTTGCCGGCGCCCGCCAGTAGTCCCATTCGGCCCGGCCCATCCAGCAGCGGGCGTTCGGGAACACCGGCTCGTCGAAGTCGTCCAGCACGCCCCACAGGTGATCGGGGTGGGCGTGGGTGAAGCACAGGACGGTGACCTCGGCCGGATCGACCCCGGCGGCGGCGAGGCTTGCCGGCAGCTTGCCGGCGGTATCCTGGAACAGCGGTCCGGCGCCGGCGTCGAACAGCACCACGCGGTCGCCGCTGCGCAGCAGGGTCAGGTTGCAGTCCGGGCGGACCATGTCGGTCGGCATGCTGTGCGGCGCCAGCAGGGCGGCGATCTCAGGTTCCGGCGTGTCCGGCAGGTAGAGGTCCATCGGCAGAACCAGGCCGCCGTCGCTCAGCACCGTGACCTCGGTGTCGCCGAGCGCCAGCCGGGCGGGTGCGGCAGTGCCTGCCGAGGCGGCAAGCGGCCGGCCGGTCGGCGCGGTCGCCCCGAGGCCGAGTGCCGTCAGCCCGGCGCCGCCGAGCACCGCACGCCGGGACCAGTTCTGGGCGCGTTTCGGAAGCTGCGACGATCCGGTGGCCATGATCTTCTCCGCAAATATATATATGAATTTTTGAATTTATCGGCCGGTTGGCCCTGGACTGTCAAGCGGAGGCGGTTTGACGTGCGTCAATCCCGCCGGTCGGCCATCATGATAGCGCGTTGATAGGAAAGCGAACTGGGAGGCCCCGTCCGACGCGGATGGGCAGGAACGACGGCCGGGGGCGCAGCGCGATGAACGGGCAGGTCATGACCAGGGACGAGTTCAAGGCCGAGCTCGACCGGCTTCTGCGGGCGCATTTCCCGGCGGTGCATATCAGCACCTACGAGGAGGAACGGGTGCTCGAGGTCGTGAAGGACCTGGCGGGCGACCTGACCTGCTCGATCTTCGGCTGGTCGGCCAGCCACGGC
>JAVKCR010000358.1:0-13402 GCA_040222645.1 Rhodospirillales bacterium | reverse complement strand
TCAAACCCCCCATGGCCCGACATCCCGGGGCCGCCGCAGGCGGAACCCGGGACCTCCGGCAGCCGCGGCAACCGCCCGAGGTCCCGGACTGCCGCTGCGCGCCATCCGGGATGACGGGGTGACGGACGGGAGTACGTTCCCCTTCATCCCCCCACCCACGTCATCCTGAATTCAATTCAGGACCCATGCCTGAGCGCCTGCCGCGCGTGACAGTGCACCCGCCATGCACGCCTGAGGCCAGGCCGGGGTATCGGCGCCAACCACCCCACCGCCAGCACTCAGGCATGGATCCTGATTGTCATCAGGATGACGGCGTTATTTTGGTGATTGGAGTTTCGACCGGCAGAACCGAACCGGCGACGCCCCCCTATCTCCGGGGCATCAGCCCGCGCCAGTTGACCGCGACCACCAGCAGCGAGAGGCCGGCGCCCACCAGCGAGATCCCGGCGAGACCGGCACCCGCCTGCAGCAGCGCCTCGGCCGCCGCCGGGGCCAGCGCCACGCCGACGAACTGCACGCAGGCATGCACGGAGATCGCCAGCGCGCGCGCATCCGGCGCCGCCGATCCGACGATCGAGAGCAGCGCCGGGATGGAGAAGGCGATGCCGAAGGTGAACAGGAACCCGGCGACATAGATGCCGGCCTCCAGCGGCAGGGCGACGGGAGCCAGCAGCATCGCACCCATGATCCCGAAACCGGCAAGCGCCATCCGTTCCGCGCCCCATACCCGCATCGGCCGGCCGGCGAAGGCGGTCGCCAGCAGGCCCGGCAGGCCGGCATAGCGCACCAGCGTCGGGTCGATATCGAGCCCGCCTTTCGCCACCTCGATCTCGATCGCGGCGAAGAACAGCACGAAGGGCGCGAGCGACAGCGCCGAGCCGACGAAGACCGGGGCCAGGGCGCGGAAGGGAATCGCCGCGAGACCCGCCTTGCCGACCTGCCGTCCCGCGGGCCCGCCCGGCAGGCAGAGCGCCACCAGCAAGGCGGCCGCGAGGAAGAAGATCGCCGGCGCGATGGTCGGCCAGCGGGGCGGCGCGCCGAAGCCGCCGGCCGAGGCCAGGATCTGCCCGACGATGCCGGCCAGCAGCAGCGAACAGGTGAAGATGGCGATGCCGGTATAGCGCAGCCGCTCCGGCAGGCGTTCCTGCAGCCAGGCGATGGTCGAGGGCGGGAAGCCGGCGCAGAAGAACCCCTGCCCCGCCCGCAGCCAGATGATGGTGTCGAGGTCGTCGGCAAAACCGACCAGCGCGGAGAATATGGCGGTGCCGACCAGCCCGGTGACCATGCAGAAGCGCCGGCCGAACTTGTCGGACAGCCGGCCGAAGACCATGAAGCCGAAGGCCAGCGCGAAGCCGAAGCTGGAGACCACCAGCGCCGAGCGGTCGATTCCGGTGCCGTAATATTCCGCGATCTCCGGCAGCAACGCGATCGGCCCGTAGAGCTGGGCCATGATGGAGATCGCGACCAGCGCCAGCGCGGCCAGCACCAGCAGGGGACGGGTTAGCGCCCGTGATTCCCGTGCCGGCGGAATCTCAGCCAACGCGCTTGAAGAAGCGGTGGATCTCGCGGCTTTCCCAGACACCGGCCTTGAACAGCGGATCGCCGGCCTGGAACGCCTCGACCTCCTCGCGGGTCTCCGCCTCGACGATGAAGAAGGAGCCGATCATGGTCTCCCCGTCGTCGGCGACCAGCGGGCCGGATACGGCGATCTTGATCGGGTTGCTGCCGAGATAGGCGCGGTGTGCCTCGAGATGCTGCTGGCGCACCGGCAGCATGCCGGGCTTGTCGATGCATTTCACGATCCAGTGGCGGGCGTCCATGGCGGGGGTTCCTCCGGAGATTTCAGTCGTTCCGGCAATCTGGCCTTTCGGGAATGTCCGGACAAGCACCTGTTGTGGAAAGATGTCCGCGGACAAACAGCCGCGCGTGACGATTGGTGCTTACCAAGCCGGGCCGCCGCCGCTATTGCTTGGCGATGAGCGATCCGACCGACAGCACCGGCCTGCGGCCGTCCGCCGGGAAGGCACTTGAGGCCGCCGCGCGCGGGCTGAAAGGCATCGCCCTGATACTGCTGGTCGGCATGGTCGCCAGCCTCGCCGCCGGCATCGTCGCCCGCTACGGACTCAACGCCTCGCTGATCGGCAGCGGGGTCGCCGCGCAATGGCTGTTCGCCGCGCTGATCGCGATCGCGCTGCCGCTCGGCCGGCTGGCGGGCGCGACCGCCTCGATCAGCCTCTACCGCCCGGCGCATCCCCTCCTGCGCGCCGCCGGCGAGGCCATCGCGGTCTGGACCCTGATCGAGCTGGCCGCGGGTGCCGGCATCGTCGTCAGCGCCATCGGCGGCACCGACCCGAGCCTCGGCCTGCCGGTCTGGCTGCGCTTCGCGCTCCTGCCGGCGGCCGCCATCCTCGCCATCCTGCTCGGCCCGCTCGACGACGCGGCGGCCGGCCGGCCGCTCAAGCCCCGGCTCGCGGGGATCGCCGTGGGCATCGCTCTCTGGGCCGCCGTCCCGTCCCTGCTCGCCGCACCGCTGGCCGCCGCCGGGCCGCTCGCCACACTCGCCGGGGCCTTCGTCCTCGGGCTCGCCGCCGGCACGCCGGTCGCCATCGCCATGCTGTTCGCGGTCTTCATCGCCCACCATGCCGGCGCGACCATGCCGCCGCAGGCCGCCGCCCAGACCATGATCAACGGCGCCAGCAAGCACCTGCTGCTGGCCGCCCCCCTGTTCATCACCGCCGGCGCCCTGATGAATGCCGGGCGGCTGACCGAGCGGCTGATCGCGCTGGCGACAGCGCTGGTCGGCAGCCTGCGCGGCGGCCTCGGACATGTCACCGTCGTCACCTCCACCCTGTTCGCCGGAATCTCCGGGTCGAGCTACGCCGAGGCCGCGATCGGCGCCAAGCTGCTGGCCCCGCAGATGACCCGCCAGGGTTACCCGGCGGCGGATGCCGGGGCCATCACCGCGGCGGCGGCGATCCTGCCCAACATCATCCCGCCATCGGTGGCGCTCCTCATCCTCGCCGGGGTCGCCAATCTCTCGGTCGGCGCGCTCTGGGTCGCCGGCATCCTGCCCGGCCTGCTGCTCGCCGGGCTGGTGATGGCCGTGATCGCAATGATGGCCGGCCGCCGCGGCTACCCGCGCGGCCCGGCCCGGCCGCCGGCACGCGCGCTCGGCCGCACCGCCATCGACGCCGCCCCGGTGCTGGCGCTGGCGGTGCTGATCGTCGGTGGCATCCGCTTCGGCATCGTCACCCCGACCGAGGCCGGGGTGATCGCGGTCTGCTACGCGCTCGCGCTCGGTCTCGCGATCTACCGGGCCGCCAGTCTCCGCGAAACCATCGCGACCCTGATCGCGGCGGCCGGCGAATCCGCGCAGGTCGGCCTGCTGATCGGCGCCGCCGCCCCCTTCGGCTTCATCCTCGCCGCCGAGCAGGCCCCGCAGCAGCTCGGCGAGGTGGCCTTCGCGCTGACCCGCGAGCCGCTGGCGCTGCTGTTGCTCGCCAACCTGCTGCTGCTCGGCTTCGGCATGGTGCTGGATATCGGCGCGGCGATCCTGATCCTGACCCCGATCCTGATGCCGGTGGCGATTGCCGCCGGCATCGACCCGGTGCATTTCGGGATCGTCATCGTCGTCAACCTGATGATCGGCGGGCTGACCCCGCCGGTCGGCATGCTGGTGTTCATCACCGCCGGGCTGACCGGAACGCCGGTGGCCGACCTGTTCCGCGCGGCCCTGCCCTATGTCGCGGCGCTGATCGCGGGGCTGGTGCTGATCGCCCTGCTGCCGTGGATCGCGCTCGGCCCGGGCTGGATATTCGGGCCGTGATGTTGCAAGGTCCGGGCCTTCACGGACGACCATGCTATCAGGATATGCCCTCATGACCGGTTCGCGCCTTACGTTCCTCCTCACCCCCTTGTTCCTTGCCCTGTTCCTCGGCCTCGCGACACCCGCCATTGCCGCCGGCAAGCCGGTGACCGTCGCCGTCATCTACGGCCCGGAAAAGCCGCAGGCGAAACTCTGGTACCATTTTCGCGACCTGATTTCTGCCAGGATGCCGGGCGCCTTCGATTTCCGCATCGTCACCGGCGGCGCGCTCGGCGGCGAGAAGGAGACGGCGGAGGGCGTGCGCCTCGGCTCGATCAACGCCGCGGAATCGACGCTGGCCAACCTGACCACCTGGGTGCCGGACGGCGCGGTCTTCGACATGCCCTTCATGTTCCGCGACGCCGGCCATGTCGACCGGGTGATGGACGGCCCCGTCGGCGACGAGTTCCGGCAGAAATATGCCGAGCAGGGCTTCGTCGTGCTGGGCTGGATCACCTACGGCGCCCGCAACGTCATCTCGCGCGAGCCGATCCGCAGCCCGGCCGACGTGAAGGGCCGCAAGATGCGGGTGCTGCAGAGCGCGCTGCATGTCGAGCTCTGGCGCTCGCTCGGCGCCAACCCGACGGCGGTGCCGATCACCGAGGCCTACAACGCGCTGGAAACCGGCGTCGTCGATTACATGGACATGACCAAGTCCGGCTACCAGGCGCTGAAGCTCTACGAGGTGGTGCCGAACTTCACCGAGACCAGCCATATCTGGGCGCTCGGCGCGATCTATGTCGGCCGCGACTGGTTCAACGGCCTGACGGGCGACGAGCAGGCCGCCTTCCACGAGGCCGGCCGGCAATCCGCCGCCTATTTCAACCAGCTCGCCGCCGCCGAGCAGGACGAATCGCTGAAGGCCGCCATCGACAAGGGCGCGACGGTCATCGAACCGGACGCCGCCGCCTGGCGCGCCGCGATGGCGCCGTTCTGGGAAAGCTACGCACCCAAGGTCGGCGGGCTCGACCTCGTGACGCGCATCGCCGAGACGAAGTAGCCCGACTTTCCGCCACGCCGCTTGTGCGGTGCGGCAAAAGGGGGATAATCCGCGAGCCGGCATTTTCCGGTGCTTCTGCGAGACTTCCTCATGACATTGTCCGTCGCCGGAATCCTCGGCCTTGGCCTCGTGATCGGCATGCAGCACGCGCTCGAGGCGGACCATGTCGCGGCCGTTTCCTCCATCGCGGTGCGGCAGCGCAATGTGCGCCGCATCATCGCACATGGCGCGATCTGGGGCGCCGGGCACACCATCACGCTGATGCTGTTCGCGGGCGCCGCCGTGCTGGCCGGGGCGGCGATCAGCGAGACCATGGCCGGATGGCTGGAATTCACCGTCGGATTCATGCTGGTCGCGCTGGGGCTCAGCGTGATCTGGCGGATGTGGCGCGACCGGGTGCATTTCCACGTCCATTCCCACGACGACGGCAAACGCCACTTCCACGCCCATTCCCATGCCGGTGAAGCAGCTAACCGCCACGACCCGCGCCGCCACGAGCACAGCCACCGCCGGGGTGCGATGGCGCGCACGCTCATCATCGGCATGATCCACGGCATGGCCGGCTCCGCCGCCCTGCTGGTGCTGACCGCCGCCGCCGCGCCGACGCCGCTGGTCGGCATCGCCTATATCGCGATCTTCGGCATCGGCTCCATCGCCGGCATGGCGCTGCTGTCCGCCGCGATCGCCGTGCCGCTGACCTGGACCGCGTGCTATCTCACCGCCGCGCACAACGGCCTGCAGCTCGCCGTCGGCGCCACGACCGCCGGTCTCGGCCTCTACGTGATGGTCGGGAAGTGGGGCGCCCTCGGTCTGTAAGCCCTGCAACTCAGCGAGCAACGGTCCCAGACATTGGCCTACGTCCAGCGGCGGAAACGATAAAACAGAATGTCGGTAGGCCATAACGCCTCGGAAAATCGGCCCAGGGCGCGCCGCTGCGGAGAACACAGAAGATACCGTTGAGAATACGGCGGTCATCAACCCGGGAAACCCCACGCGATTTCTGGGGAAGAACCGGTTCTATCGTCGACCACTCAAAATCAGTCAGATCATATCGGGGCATCGACAACGCCCTTCGGGGTTTGAATCTCATCCACGAGAGGTTCGGAATCCCGTTTATGAGTTCACGACTTAGCCATTGAATCATATCGCATCTACAACGAACACATGTGGCCATTCACTATGGTAGTTGCATGCAAGAATTTTTTAGTTGAAAAAATATTTTTACTAAATTAAGTTGCGAAGAATAATCATGATCGAAAGATTGAAATTATGCAGAAAGCAGGCGGAATAATTTCATTGGTAGCGGGAATTTTTGCAACTATTGCCGCCCTAGTTACACTATTCATCGGTGGTCTCGGAACGGCTTTTGAGGCAGAAAGTGCAGATGTTGTGGTAGGCTTAGGTTGGGGCGGGCTATTTTTCTCGTTCCTGACAATAGTCTTGGGGGCTGTTGCTATTGGGGCTAAGTCGAGAGTTCCTGGCGTGCTGCTGATCTTGAGCTCAATCGTCGGTGCTGTGCTTGGAGGTACATTGGTTGCCATCTGTCTTGCTCTATCACTTGTGGGCGGCATTTTGGCTACGATTGCAAAGCGCGATTTACCTGCTCAGAACGAGCCCAGAGCAGCACAGAATGAAGCAGGAACATAAAGCAATGAATGATTGGAGGACATTTATTTTAGCTTCATTAGGTCTTTCTCTAATAACCGCATGCAAGCCCTCTATTACCACTGATATCTACACAACAGATTTGGAAAAGATAATCGAAAAAGCTGAACAAGTAATCTTTGTCCCGGCAGAAATAGGTATTCCCATACAGAATGCTGACAAATGCGATCAAGAATCTGCTAAAATGGTACCAATTTTAGCTAAGTATGATCCACATTTGAAGTTCAAGGAATGTGTTGATCTGAAAAAAGAAGTTTACGATATGATGATGTTTATAACGGAAATACCGATCACAGATCGCTCGGGCTACGAAGATAAAACCCCTGGTTTCTTTGGAGTAACTATCAAGAAAGACGAAGAAAGAAAACTCAATCATGTATTTTTAGTAAAAACAGAAAATACTGATCTAGCAGTCAAGGAAATTGATTCCATTTATCAATTTCAGAAAATGAAACTTGAAGACATTGTCATAAACATAGGCATAAACAATGATTCTAGAGAATCAAAAGAAATTGTTTTATCTGGTGTTTTTTACAATGCAGAACCAGTTGATATGTCGAGAACCTTCGAGATAGATCGCCGCGAGAGAGGAAAAATCATCCCATCAGACGTCAAAAGTAAGTCGATTTTAACCGAAAACTTCACACACATTCTTTCTATGAAATGATGTATTCATTGATTTTTGAAGATAAATTGAATTTACAGTCAGTTTACAAAGACGCATATAACCGATAGACTATTCTAAATGCAGTTCCGTTTCATCGGCTCGGGCGACGCTTTCGGCAGCGGCGGGCGGTTCAACACCTGCTTCCAGCTGACCGGCGAGCGAACCAACGTACTGATCGATTGCGGCGCCTCCTCCGTCATCGCCATGAAGCAGCAGGGCATCAGCCACAACGACATCGACGCGATCTTCTTCACCCACTACCACGCCGACCATTTCGGCGGCCTGCCGTTCCTGATGCTCGACGCGCAATTCTTCTCGAAGCGGACGAAGCCGCTGACCATCGCCGGGCCGGCGGGGCTGGCGACATGGTACGGGCGCGTGATGGAAACCGCCTTTCCCGGCTCGTCGGGCACGAAGCAGAAGTTCGATCTGACCATGACCGAGATCGCGCCGGGCGAGACGCGCGAGATCGCCGGGGTGACGGTCACCGCCGCGCAGGCGATCCACGGCAATCCGGGCGGCCCGTTCCTGTCGCTCCGGCTGGAGGCGGAAGGCAGGAGCGTCGCCTATACCGGCGACACTGAATGGACCGACGATCTGGTCGGTCTCGCGAAGGGCGTCGATCTGTTCGTCACCGAAGCCTATTTCCGCGACAAGCCGGTGAAGCTGCATCTCGACCTCGCCACCATCGAGGCGCATCTCCCCGAGATCGCGCCGAAGCGCCTCATCCTCACCCATATGAGCGACGACATGCTGGGCCGGCTCGGCGGTCTCGGTTACGAGACCGCCCGTGACGGCCTCGTCGTCGAGATCTGATTTCAGCGGACCAGCGCGTCGACGATCAGGCCGGTCGCGGAGATGGTGGTGATGACCAGGATGGCGACGCGGGCGCGGCTCCGGTCGATGCGCCTCGACAGCCAGCGCCCGCCGAGAATGCCGAGCAGGGTCGGGGCGAGGAACCAGCCGGCGAGTTCGAAATCGCGGGCGCCGAAATGGCCGAAATACCAGAGCGAGGCGATCGAGATGACGACGCCGAGCAGCAACGAGACCGACATCACGCCGCGGATGCGCGACGGCTCCTCCCCCTGGTAGAGCAGCGCCATGGCCGGCGCGCCGACTCCGGTCAGGGTGCCCATCACGCCGGCGGCGAAGCCTGACACCGTCATGCTCGCCGGAGTACGGCGGATCGCCGCGATCTTCGCGATCGCGGTCAGGGCGACCGCACAGAGCAGCACCCCGCCGATCACCAGCTTGAAGAACTCGCGATCGAGCGCGCCGAAGGCGGCGGCGGCCGCCACGGCGCCGCCGATGCGCCCGAAGGTCAGCCAGCCGACCTCGCGCAGCACCACCTGGCCGCGTTCGCGGATGGCGATCTCGCTATTGATGAAAAGCGTGAGGAGAAGGATCGGTCCCGGGATCAGGTCCGGCAGCACGAAGACCGCCAGCGGGGCCAGCAAATAGGGGAACCCGAAGCCGACCGCGCCCTGGATGGCGGCGCCGACGGCGAACAGGAACGCAAGCAGCAGGATCACGCCGTCAATGGGCATACCGTGGGCTCTGCATGTGACGAGGCCGACGGCTAGAGGCGACGGCGGGAGAAGGATTGCCCGGCGCCGGCCCGCGGGGACCGGCGCCGGATACAATCAATACATATGCTGCCCGCCGTTGATCGACAATGTCGAACCGGTGACGAAGCCGCCTTCATCGGCGACCAGGAACAGCACGCCGCGCGCGATCTCGCTCGCCTCGCCGAGACGGCCGACGGGGATCTTGGCGACGATCTTCTCGAGCACGGGTTCCGGCACGGCACGAACCATGTCGGTGTTGATGTAGCCCGGCGCGATGGCGTTGACGGTGATGCCCTTGGCCGCACCCTCCTGGGCCAGCGCCTTGGTGAAACCGTGGATGCCCGACTTGGCGGCGGCGTAGTTCACCTGGCCGTACTGGCCAGCCTGGCCGTTGATCGAGCCGATATTGACGATGCGGCCGAAGTTCCGCTCACGCATGCCGTCGATGACGCAGCGCGACATGTTGAAGCAGGAACCGAGGTTGGTGTCGATGACCGCCTGCCACTGGTCGTGGCCCATGCGGTGCATGGTGCCGTCACGGGTGATGCCCGCATTGTTGACCAGAATCTCGACCGGGCCGAGGTCCGACTCGATCTTGGCGACCGCGGCCTGGCATTCGTCGAAATTGCCGACGTCGAACTTGTAGGCCGGGATGCCGGTTGCCGCCGTGAACTTCTTCGCGGCCTCGTCATTGCCGGCATAGCTTGCCGCCACCTTGTAGCCGGCATCCTTGAGCGCGAGGCTGATCGCCTCGCCGATACCGCGTGTTCCACCTGTCACCAACGCTACGCGCGCCATGAAATCCTCCTGTCTAGACGGTTGTTTTCAGTTGTTGCTGTTGGCGGGGTCGGACCTCCCAGCCTCCCCCGCGCAACAAGCCTATCAGCGTTCGACGCAGAGGGCGATGCCCATTCCGCCGCCGATGCAGAGCGTGGCGACGCCTTTCTTCGCGTCGCGGCGGCCCATCTCGTGCAGCAGCGTCGTCAGGACGCGTGCGCCCGAGGCGCCGATCGGATGGCCGATGGCGATCGCGCCGCCATTGACGTTGACGATGTCCGGGTTCCAGCCGAGGTCGCGGTTGACGCTGATCGCCTGGGCGGCGAACGCCTCGTTGGCTTCGACCAGGTCGAGATCGTCGACCGACCAGCCGGCCTTGGCGAGCGCCTTGCGCACCGCCGGGATCGGACCGGTGCCCATGATCGACGGATCGACGCCGGCGGTCGCCCAGGACACGATGCGTCCCAGCGGCGCGATGCCGCGCTTCTCGGCATTCTTCGCCGACATCATGATCAGGGCCGCGGCACCGTCATTGATGCCCGACGCGTTGCCCGCGGTCACCGTGCCGTCCTTCGAGAAGGCCGGGCGGAGCTTGGCGAGCGAGTCCACGGTGGCGCCGTGGCGGATATATTCGTCCTTGTCTACGACGAGGTCGCCCTTGCGGGACTTCACGGTCACCGCAGCGATTTCGGCATTGAAGCGGCCTTCGTTCTGGGCAGCTTCAGCCTTGTTCTGGGAGGCGCAGGCAAACGCGTCCTGCTCCTCGCGGGTGATCTGCCACTTCTCGGCGACGTTCTCGGCGGTCGTGCCCATGTGGTAGCCGTTGAAGGCGCACCAAAGGCCGTCGCGGATCATCGTGTCGATCATCTGCGCGTCACCCATCTTGGTGCCCGAACGCAGATGCATGCAATGCGGCGACAGCGTCATGTTCTCCTGGCCACCGGCGACAACCACGTCGGCGTCGCCGCAGAGGATGGCCTGGTGGGCCATGGCGACCGAGCGCAGGCCGGAGCCGCAAACCTGGTTGATGGTCATCGCCGTCGCCGAATCCGGAATGCCGGCGGCGATGGCGGTCTGGCGGGCCGGGTTCTGGCCGACGCCGGCGGTCAGCACCTGGCCGAGCAGCACTTCGTCGACTTCGCCCGCCTCGACACCGGCGCGTTCGAGCGCGGCGGAAACGGCGACCCGGCCGAGTTCGGATGCGGAAAGGGAACTCATGGCACCCGAGAACGATCCCACGGGGGTTCTTGCTGCACCTGCGATAACAACGTCAGTCATTGGGCCTTCCTCCGATTGGTTTTGGCTGATTTCGACGACGAAATACCCTGTTTCCCGCTATATTTCAACGAAATTATTGCACTGCACAAATTTTCCAACCATTGCTGCGGCGCAACATACGCACTTTCAGGAGCGGTAATCCGCGTTGATGTCGATATAGGCGTGCGTCAGATCGCAGGTCCAGATGGTGGCCGCGCCCCAGGCAATGCCGATATCGATCTCGATATCCACATGGTCTCCCTTGAGGTGGGCTGCAACCGGGGCCTCGTCATAGCCCTCTACCTTGGCGCCGCCGCGCGCGACCAGCACGCCGCCGATGGAGATGCCGAGCGAATCCCGCTGCACCCGCTCGCCGCACTTGCCGACCGCCATGGCGATGCGGCCCCAGTTGGCGTCCTCGCCGGCGATGGCCGTCTTGACCAGCGGCGAATTGGCGACCGACAGGCCGATCTTCTTCGCCGAGCGGTTCGACGCAGCCCCCTTCACCGAGACGGTGATGAACTTGCGCGCGCCTTCCCCGTCCTTCACCACCTGCAAGGCGAGGTCGGTCAGGACGGTGGTCAGCTTCTCCTTGAAGTCGGAGAGGTTCGCATCGTTGAACTCGCCGATCTCCGGATGCTCGGCGGCCCCCGTCGCGGCCAGCAGCAGGGTGTCGCTGGTCGAGGTGTCCGAATCCACGGTGATGCAGTTGAAGGAAACGCCGACCGACCGGTTGAGCGCCGATTGCAGCACTTCCGCCGGCAGTTTCGCATCGGTGAAGACGAAGGCCAGCATGGTCGCCATGTCCGGCGCGATCATGCCGGAGCCCTTGGCGATGCCGGCGATGGTGACATCCGTATTGCCGATGCGCGCCACCGCCGACGCACCCTTCGGGAAGGTGTCGGTGGTGCCGATGGCCCGGGCCGCCGTCTCCCACGTGATGTTGTCGGCCTTGACCAGACCCGGGATCACCGCCGCGATCTTCGAGGCGTCGAGCATCTCGCCGATCACGCCGGTGGAGGCGAGGAAGACCTCCTCCTTGCCGCAGCCGACGGCCTTCGCCGCCGCGCTCGCCGTCTCGTCGGTCGCCTTTGCGCCGGCGGCGCCGGTGAAGACGTTGGCGTTGCCGGCATTGACCACGATGGCGCGCGCCGAGCCCTGCGCCAGGTTGGCCCGGCACCAGTCCACCGGTGCGCCGCAGATCGCCGAGCGGGTAAAGACCCCGGCGATGGTGGCGCCCTCCGGCAACACCGCCATCAGCACGTCGTCGCGCCCCTTGTAGCGGATACCCGCCGAGGCGGAGGCGAGATGCAGTCCGGGAACCGGCGGCATCTCCGGGAAGGCGGCGGGCGCGAAGGGCGAGACGGCGATCTTCATCTTCCGGGTCTCCGGCTGGTTTCGACGGGCGTTACTGCGCCGCTTTCGGCTGCTCGGGCGCGGCCTCGGGCTGCGGAGCGGCCTTCGCCGTGCCGTCGAGGTTGAAGGTCTCGACATTCGCCTGTTCGCGCAGACCCGCGATGTGATCGTTGACCAGTTCCGCGCCGACCTGCTCTTCAAGCTGGTTGCGGACCTCGCTCAGCGTCGGCGGCGTGCCGGCCTTGCGGTCGAACACCTTGATGACATGCCAGCCGAACTGGGTCTTGACCGGCTCTTCGGTGATGGCGCCGGGTTCCATGGAGAAGACCACGCTGTCGAATTCCGGCACCATCTGGCCGGCCCCGAAATAGCCGAGGTCACCGCCGTTCGGCGCGGACGGGCCGATCGAGTTCTTCTTCGCCGTTTCGGCGAAATCGGCGCCGCCCTTCAACTCGACGATCAGCGCGTCGGCCTTTTCCTTCGAATCGACGAGGATATGGCTCGCCTTCACCTCGTCCTTGCCGGGATTCTCCTTCAGGAAATCCTGGTAGGCGGCCTGGACCAGATCCTCGGTGACGCCCTGGTCGACGAGTTCGTCAACCTCGGCGCGGGCAACCAGCTGGCTTTCGATGAGCTGCATCTGCTCCAGCACCTTGGCGGAATTCTGCAGGTTCTTGGCATAGCCGGCATCGGTCAGCAGGCGGGTCGAGATAACGCGCTCGACCAGGATGTCGAAGATCGCCTCGGTCGGATATTGCGCGACCTGCGGAATGGTGGCCTTGAAGCGCTCGATCTCGGCCAGCGTGACCGGCTTGCCGTTGACGGTGGCGACCACCGTGTCGGGACCGGGAGCCTGGGCAGCCGCCAGCGGTACGGCGCCGAACAGGGCGCAGGCAACCGCCGTGGCGCGCAACAGGTTGGAACGGATCATGTTGTCTCTCCTTGAATAGTAATTCCCCCGGCGCCGGCTCCCTGCCGACCCGTGCTTTGCGGCGCAGCCTACCAGCCAGCCGCTACCCTCGCACGCCGGAATCGCGGGCTTTTGATCGGGGGGCAACCGGGGGAGGAGAGGTGACACGAACGAACACGAATGAACACGAATGAGGGGTAGAACGGACAGGCCGGGAAATCCGGCGAAGCTGACTTTCGTGACACAGATGAACACGGATAAACACGGATGGAGGCATTCCCACCGCCTTCCCCCTCGTTCCCGTGAAAACGGGAACCCAGTGCGTAAAAGTCACAGC
>JAVKCR010000357.1:0-4295 GCA_040222645.1 Rhodospirillales bacterium | reverse complement strand
GCGATGCAGAAATTGTTGATTTCGGGATACCCCTTCTCGGTATTCGGTTCGTCCAGCACGAGGATCCCGTGCCCCGGGCCGCAGGGCGACCAGCAGACGCGGTAGAATGTCATCAGGCCCGACCAGGGACCGTCCGGATCCTCTTTCAGGTAGATTCCCGGATTCTCACCGGTCCAGTCGACGGTACGGGGATTGAATTTCGATGACATGTTGCTTCCTTTCAGTGTGACTCGACCGGCTGGCCATCCGGTCGGGTTTCCGGTTATTCGGCGGCAGTCCGTTTCAGGTCTGCGACGTAATTCTTGATCCGGCTGCGGACAGCCGCCATGCGCGCCTCCGCCGTGTCCGCCTTGGTGTCGATGATGATGCGGGTGATGTCCCGCCCGAGATGCGCCAGGAGTTCGTCGTCATCGCGTGTCGGATCTTCCGGGATATGCAGGACCGTATCGTGACAATAGCTGTCGATCGGCCGTTCGGTGCTGAACGGCAGCCGCAACACCGGTTCGCCCGATTCCAGCTTCTTGATTTCGCGCCCGATGAGCCGGCGCAGCATCACCACGCCCTTGTCGCATTGCGTCAGGTGCTCAAGCGCGTGTACCGCGATGGGGCGCTGCGAGACCTGGGCGTCGAAGTCGCCGGGAACGCTCTGGCGTTCCTCGTAACTCCGCTTGCCGTCCTGGCCGACGAAATCGACGGATTCGACGCCGCATAGCGCAGGATCTCCGATACCGAGCGGATTGACCTCGGGATGAAAATGCCGCCAGCCGATGATCTTGCAGTTCGTGTTGTCGATCGGCGTCGTCCACCGGGTGATGCCGGCCCGGGCAAATTCCTTCAGTTCCTTCTGTCCGTCTTCCCAGATATGTCCGACCTGCGCCTGGTTGGGCAGCAGGATGTCGTTGGAGCGGATCCAGACATTGTCGTTCCAGCGCCGGGTGGTGACGTAGATCATGCCGGCGGGGGTGTCGACGAAGTCCATGACCGGCAGTTCGCCCCAGGCGTCGGCGAAATGGGAATAGGAAATCCGGGTGTGCAGGAACACCGCATGCGCCGGGTCCATGACGTTCTCATGCACCTGCAGCCAGTTGCATGGATAGTGCAGGCTGTAGGGTCGCAGGCTGTCGCCCGGGTAGTCGTAGGTGTCAAAGATGGGGAAATCGGGTTTCTCTTCGGGCGGGCCGAAGTAACCGAAGACAAGGCCCTTGTATTCCATGGCCGGATAGGCGGCATGCTTCAGCCGGTCCTTGAGTTTGCTGCCCGGCGGGTCGCCCGGCGTATCGAGAATGGTGCCGTCGGGGGCGATCAGCCAGCCATGATAGCAGCAACGCAGGCCGGTTTTCTCGCACATCCCGAATTCGAGCGACGTGCCGCGATGCGGGCAGTGGATGTCGAGAATGGCAATTTCGTTTTCGGTGGTCCGGAATACGACGATGTCTTCGCCGAACATCCTTTCCCGCTTCGGGAACTTGCCCACCTCCTCGGACAGGCAGACCGGCTGCCAATAGCGGCGCAGCAATTCCCCCGCGCGCGACCCCTTCTCCACGTGGGTGAGATCGGCTGTTTCCGGCGGCGTCGGCTCGGCAAGGTACCCGCCATAGGGTTCAGTCAGGAACTGCTTTCTCGTCGCCATGCCGGCCCTCCTTGAAGTGGAGTGACCAGTCTGCACAGATCCGAAACAAAGAAATAATATTAATTTTATGCTATTTAGAGATATTATATCTATAATATATTGTTATCAGAGAGTTGGAGTCAGTTCAGGGCTTCGAACAACCGCGCGATTCCCAGCAGCTTCCGGTCCTGGTTCGCCGCGCCGATGAACTGCACGCCAACCGGCAATCCATTTGGTCCTGTCGTGACGGGGACCGCGACCGACGGCAGCTGCAACAGGGTCCACATGCGGCTGAAGATCGGGTCGCCGGTGGCGGAGAGCCCTCGTGGCGCTTCTCCCGGTGCACTCGGCGCCACGATGGCATCAAGGGTGCCGAGAATGGCGGCGATCTCGGTCCGGGCCTGCGAGGCAGCGTTTACAGCCGTGCCGTACTCGGCGGCACTGATCGTCTCGCCGCCGGCGAGCAGGTCGGCCAGTTGCGGGCTCATTGCTTGCCGGTTTTCCCGGTATTCCCGATCCAGTACGCAGCGGGCCTCGTAGGCCATGATCTGCTTGTGGATCTCGACGAGGCCATTGAACACCCGGGGCAGGGAAAGCGATGTCACAATGGCCCCGGCCTGCTCCAGCATCCTCTGCGCGATGGACATTGCATCTGCAACCTCCGGCGCGGCCTGCGACCAGTCCGGGGTTTCACAGAGTCCGATCCTCGGTCGAAGCCCTGTCGAATCGAGCGGTCGGTAGGCCTCGCCCGACAACACCGCCCGCATGATCTCGCAATCTTCCGCCGACCGGCTCAGGATGCCGAGGGAATCGAGGCTGGGCGCAAGTCCCTGGATGCCGTCGAGATCGTGACGGCCCCAGCTTGCCTTGTAGCCGGTGATGCCGCAATAGGCGGCAGGCCGGGTCAGGGATGCGGCGGTCTGCGAGCCGAACCCGACCGGCACCATGGCATCGGCGACCGCCGCCGCCGAGCCGCTCGACGAACCGCCGGGCGTGTGCTCCGGCCCGCGTGGGTTCGCTGTCTTGCCCGGCTTGAAATAGGCGAACTCCGTCGTCACGGTCTTGCCCATGATGACCGCTCCTTCCGACCGGACGCGGGCAACGCAGGCTGCATCCCGGCCTGGCCGTCTCCCCGCATGGATCGGACTGCCGCATTCCGTCGGGTAGTCGGCGGTGTCGATGATATCCTTCACGGCAACCGGAATACCGTGCAACAGGCCGCGAACGGGGCCGGCATCCAGCGAATCGGCCTGGCGGCGCGCCGCGTCGACGGAGAAATGCTGCCAGGCGCCGACCATTTCTTCGCGCTCGGCTATTCGTTCGAGGCAGGCCTCAAGAAGGGTGCGTGCCGTCAATCGGCGGGTCTGCAGTAGCGGCAGCAGTTCGTGAACCGGAAGCTCGTTGGCGTTTTTCATCACGGCCTCTGTCGGGGGTCTGGTGGAAACGGGCCATGCTACCGGTTGGCATCTTGTTCGGTAAATTCGATATAACTGATAAAAAATTGATATTTTTCCTATGGAGAAATATCGTTCTGCGACGTCACATCTGAGGCAGGGCTGGCGATGTCGGAAATCGATCCCGGTGCTTCGAACTTCACCCTGAAGCAATTGCGCTACTTCGTCGTCGTGGCGGGGTGCGACACGGTGACCCGTGCGGCCGAGATACTGAACATCTCGCAACCCTCGATCTCCGCGGCGCTGGCTCATCTCGAGGCGGAGTTCAATTCGCAGCTGTTTTTCCGCAAGAGTTCGCGTGGCCTTACCCTGACCCCGGCCGGCCGCCAGCTCTACGAGGAGGCACGGCGCCTTCTCGCCCATGTCAGCGCCTTTCAGGAGATCGCCGACGGCATATCCAGCGGCGAATACGGCAAGCTGGAGATGGGATGCATCCTGACCATCGCCCCGCTCCTGATGGCGCCGCTGGTCAGCGCGCTCAATGAACGCGCGCCGGGCCTCAAGATTCTCTGCCACGAACTCGACGTCGGCGCCCTTCAGGCGGGCCTGCGCGACGGCCGGCTGGAGGTGGCGATCACCTACAACCTGGACCTCGACGAGGATATCGAGTTTCGGCCCTTCACGGCGCTGCCGCCCTACGTGATCGTTCCGAAATGGCACCCGCTGGTCGCGTCGAAGCGGGCCAGCCTCAGCGATCTACAGGGCGAGCCGCTGATCATCCTCGACCTGCCCTACACGCATGATTACATCCAGATGATCTTCCACAATCTCGACATCGCCCCGAACATCGCGCACCGCAGCATGTCATCGGGCACCATCCGCAGTATGGTGGCGAACGGGCTGGGCTACGCCATCCTGAACGCCCGGCCTCGCCACCGGCGCTCGCAGGACAACAAGGAATATGCCGAGCTCGACCTGACCGACGACATCAAGCCGTTGGAACTCGGCTTCGCCTATATGAAATCCCGCCAGCTCACCCGCGCCGCCCAGGTGATGACCCGCGAGGTGATCCGACAATGCGAAGCCGTGCTGGGCACGAAAGTGATCGAGGGGGAGACGTAGAGGGCCAGTAAATTGACGCGCCCGAAAGGGTTCGTATCCTTGAGTAATCGAATCGAAACTGAGTGATCTCTCTTGGTCTTCCTTGTTCACCGCAACCCGGGTAGGGGTCACGGTTTTTTCCCGGCTGCGCTTCGACAATATCATCCTCGCGCTGCAGGCGGCGTTTTCTG
>JAVKCR010000356.1:0-1795 GCA_040222645.1 Rhodospirillales bacterium | reverse complement strand
CCGCGCACCACCATCGAACAGGCGATCGACGAGGGCTGCGTCTCCAGCCGGATGCGCCGCCGCACGCTGGCATCCTCGAAGGCGCGGTCGATCTGCAGCGCCGCCAGCGTCTGGTGGGAGAGCGCCACGAAGCTCTCCGCGGCGAGATCCGCCGGACGGATCACCTCGCGGCCGACAAAGGGATGGCCGAGCGGACAGACCGCGACGCAATCGGTGCGGAAGGAATGCTTCACGTCGATGCCGGGCTGGTCGACCGACAGCTGGGCGATGCCGATATCCACCTGGCGCGAGGCGACCGCCTCGACGATATGCGGCGAGGCATGCACATCGATGGTGATCTTCATGTCCTCGTGGGTGGCGAGGAACTTCTGGGTGAGGTCCGGCACCAGGTCGAGGGATACCGCCGGCATCGCGGCGATGCGCAGGTTGCCGCGCCGCATGTCGCGGATCTCGCCGGCCACCTGGCGCAGGTTCTCGAGCCCGATGAAGGAGCGCTGCAGTTCCTCGTAGAAGCTGGCGCCTTCCGGGGTCGGGCGCAGGCGGCCCCTCTGGCGCACGAACAGCTTGAAGCCGATGGCGCGCTCCAGGTCGCCGATCAGCCGGCTGACGCCGGGCTGCGAGACACGCAGCATCTGCGCCGCGCCGGTGACGCTGCCCATGATCATGACGGCGCGGAACGCCTCGAGCTGGCGGATGTTGAGAGCCATCGTCCGGCGATCCTAGCCGCAAGCCGGGACCATCCGCCAGCGTCCGTCGCCGGCTATTCCGCGGCGGGCAGTTCCGGGAAGCCCTCGAGCCGGCCGAGTTCGTGGCGGTCGCGGGCGATGGCGGCGTCGGACTGGACATAGACCGTAAGCAGGCGCGCGACGGATTCCAGCGAATCCATGTGGGTGCGCTCATGGCCGTGGCTGGCGTCGACTCCGAAGGTGATCAGGGCGGTGCGGATGTCGTTGCCGGCCTCCACCGCCGACGCCGCATCGCAGCGGTAGAAGCGGAAGACCTCGCGCCGGTGGTCGATGTCATGGTCCTTCGCCAGCCCGATGAGATGGCGGGTCAAATGGTAATCGAACGGCCCGGTCTGGTCGGCCATGCCGATCGTGACGCCGAATTCCGAGGAGTTCTGGCCGGGTGCCGGGGTGCCGTTGTCGACCGAGACAAGTTCGGCCACGTCGCCATGCAGCACCGCGGACGCGCCCGAGCCGACTTCCTCCGAGATGGTGAACAGGAAATGGCAGTCGATCGGCAGATCGATCGCATCCCCGGCCTCGTGGATGGCGCGCAGCGCCTCCAGCATGGCCGCCACCCCGCCCTTGTCGTCGAGATGCCGGGAATTGATGAAGCCGGCGGCGGTCGCCTCCGGACAGGCATCGATGGCGACGATATCGCCGATATTGAAGCCTTCCGCCTCCAGTTCGCGGCGGTTGGAGACCCGTTCGTCGACACGGATCTCCACGTTGCGCCAGTCGACCGGCTGGCTGTCGATCTCCTTGTTGAAGGTATGGCCCGACGCCTTCAGCGGCAGGATGGTGCCGCGTTTCGGGCCGTCGTCGGTGAAGATCGTCACCCGCGCGCCCTCGGCGAAGCGGGACGACCAGTGGCCGATCGGCACCAGCTCCAGCCGGCCGTTCTCCTTCAGCATCTTTACCTGGGCGCCGAGGGTGTCCACATGGCCGGCGACCGCGCGGTCGGGACTGTAGCGCCGGCCGCGGAGGTTGACCCGGATGGCGCCGCGGCGGGTGAGTTCGTAATCCGCGCCCATCTCAACGAGCTTCGAGCAGACCAGCCGGACCACGTT
>JAVKCR010000355.1:0-34391 GCA_040222645.1 Rhodospirillales bacterium | reverse complement strand
GCGAATTCTCCAAGCCCTTCTCGGCCGAGGCCGAGGTGGTCGGGCTGACCGACGGGCGGCGGCGACGTCGAAGCCGAACTGCTCGAAGAACATGGAATCCGCCGTCTGCTGGCGGTCGGTCATCACCACCACGGTGATGCCGCCGATGCGGAGCGCGGCTGACGGTCCGCATTCGAGCAGGCGGCCTTCGAAGATGCCGAACTTGCCGACGAATCGCCCGTCGGTCAGCCCGACCACCTCGGCCTCGGCCGAGAAGGGCTTGGAGAATTCGCTCTCCGACTCGGAGTTGAAATGCGCCTCGAACACCGCGCCCATGCCGCGTCGGTGGCATTCGGCGGCGAGCGCCGGGTCGACGAAGGAGCCGTAGAGCACGTCCCGGGCGCCGGCCTCGACCAGCGCCTTGAGCAGCCAGGTGGTGTTGCCGCGCCCGCCGCCGCCGGGATTGTCGCCGGCATCGGAATAGATCGCCGCCGGCAGCGACGCATCCGTATTGCGGGCGAGCGCCGCGGAGACGGCATCCTCGATCGACGTCAGCTGCTTGCGGAAGCGTTGCCGGTCGTTCCAGCCGACATGCGCGATCTCCTTCGCCAGCTTTTGCGCAACCGCGAGGTCGTGGCGGGCGGTGACGACGATCGCGACGCCGTTCTTTGGCGTGTCCGAATAGACGAAGCCGCCGAGGATGGTGACGTTCAGGATTGCACCGCCGAGTTCCTGGGCACGCCGCTGGCCGTAGGCGATCATGTCGGCATAGGGGCCGGCGGCGGTCAGCAGGGTGACGCTCGGCGGCGTGACCGGAAGCCGGATGAAGGCGGTTTTCGGCTCCGCCTTGCCGGCGAGGATCAGGCGCAGCGAGAAGGCGGCCTCCTCGGCGCGCTGCGGCATGTCGACATGCGGATTGGTGACATAGCCGATCAAGAGCGTCGCGTTCTCCAGCAACCGTTCGGAGACGTTGGCATGCAGGTCATGGGTGACGACGATCGGCGCATCGGGGCCGACGGCCTTGCGCAGGCGTTCGATCATCTCGCCGTCCGGATCGGGCGTGCGGGTCGAGGTCATGGCGCCGTGATTGGCGACGAAAACCGCGTCGACCGGGCCGGCCTCGGCCAGCATCTGTTCCATGCCCGAGATGCAGCGTTCGAAGAAATCGTGATCCACCGGCCCGCCGGGCTGGCAGGCGGTGAAGATCAGCGGCACCGGCTCCCACGGCCCGGTGGCGTCCATGGCGCCGACGAAGGACGGCACCTCGCGGGCGATCACCGAATGCTCGGCCCGGGCCTGCGTCATCATCTCGTCGCCGGTGAAATAGCTGCGTACGCGAAAGTCGGCTTCGGTCGAGACCGGCGCGAAGGAATTGCTTTCCAGCATCACGCCGCAAATGGCGACGCGAGGTACTCTTGTGTTGGACATGTTGACTGTTCTCCTTTGGATCGCAATCCTAGACATTCGTCGCGCCGCTGCGCAAAGCCAAATCCATGGCGCGTCGATGTTCGCTCAACAATACAAGACTGGAGCCCGCCCGTGCCGGCAGACCCGCGTTCCGTGGAGATGATCAAGAAGCTTTGCGGCTTCGACACCACCAGCCGCAACTCCAACCTCGAGCTGATCGCCTTCGTGCAGCAATATCTCGAGGACCACGGCGTCACCTCGACGCTGGTGCATGACGAGACCGGCGCCAAGGCCAACCTGTTTGCCACCATCGGGCCGGAAGGCGTGCCGGGCATCTGCCTGTCAGGCCATACCGACGTGGTGCCGACCGACGGCCAGGACTGGGACACCGACCCCTTCGATATCGTCGAGAAGGACGGCCGGCTCTGGGGGCGCGGCACCAGCGACATGAAGAGTTTCGTCGCGGTGGCGCTGTCCAAGACCCGCGACTTCGTCGATGCCGGCCTGAAGACGCCGATCCATTTCGCATTTTCCTATGACGAGGAAGTGGGCTGCATCGGCGTGCGCCGGCTGATCGCGCAGTTCGACCAGATGCCGGTCCGCCCGCGCGGCTGCATCGTCGGCGAACCGACCGAGATGAAGGTGATCACCGCGCACAAGGGCAAGCTCAGCCACCGCTGCCACGTGCACGGTTTCGAATGCCATTCCTCGCTCGCCCCGCACGGCGTCAACGCGGTGGAATATGCCTCGGAGATCGTCGCCTTCCTGCGCCGCATGGGACGCGAGATCGCTGCCGGCGGCCCGTTCGACGAGAAGTACGATGTCGCCCACACCACCGTGCATACCGGCCTCATGCATGGTGGCACGGCGCTTAACATCGTGCCGAAGGATTGCTATTTCGACTTCGAGTTCCGTCACCTGCCGGAAGACGACCCGCATGAATTGTTCGCCCGCGTGACCTCGTTCGTCGAGACCGAACTGCTGCCGCAGATGAAGGCGGTGAATGCGGAGACCGGCATCCGGTTCGACAAGATCAGTCAGATGCCTGGCCTCAACATGTCCGACGATCACGAAATGACCACCTTCGTGAAACAGCTGACCGGCGCCAATTCAACCTCCAAGGTCGCCTTCGGCACCGAGGCGGGGCTGTTCCAGCAGGCGGACGTGCCGACCATCATCTGCGGTCCGGGGTCCATCGACCAGGCGCACAAGCCGAACGAGTTCATCGCCCTCGACCAGGTGGCGAAATGCGAGACCTTCCTCGACCGGCTGAAGGAAAGGCTGGTGGCGTGAGCCCGGGGCTCCGGTCCCGGTCGCAGGGCGTTCGTGTCTGACGGCACGCCGGCCGCGCTCGAGCGCCGATATCGCGAGGCATTCGCCGAATTCGAGGCGCGCCGGCACGATGCGGCGGAGGCAATCGTCGTGGAGATCCTGAAACAGGCATCGGGCCATGCGCCGTCCTATGCGCTTCGCGGCGCGATCTGGATGGCGCGCGGCGATGCTGACCGGGCGGCGCTGAACTTCGCGCATGCCGCCCGGCTTGACCCGGAATCGGTTTCGTTCCGCAACAATCTTGCCCAGGCGCTCGGCCGCAGCGGGCGTCCTGAGCAGGCACTGGCGCAGTTCGAGGCAGCGATAGCGATGGCGCCCGACGATGTCTCGCTGCGCGCCAATCTCGCGGTGCTGCTCCGCGACCTTTCTCGCCCGCCGGACGCGGAAACCCATCGTCGCCATGCCTTGAAACACAGTCAGCAGGATGCCGGCCTGCTCGGCAGCCTGGGAAATGTGCTGATCGATGACGGCCGTCCGGTGGAGGCCGAGGCCGCCTATCGGGCCGCGCTGCGCGTGGCGCCGGAAAGCGCCGCGGCCAACTACAATCTTGCGCTCCACCTGATGCGCTGTGGCCAGCTTTCCGAGGGGCTCGCCCTGCACGAGCTTCGCTGGAAGCTGCCGGGCTGGAAGCGCCGGGGTTTCGGCGGATTGCCGGAACCGGAACTGTCCGATGACATGTCCGGCCAGCATGTGCTGGTCTGGGGAGAGCAGGGGCTGGGTGACGAGATTCTCTTCTCCGGCGGCATCCCGGCACTCCTGGAGCGCGGCGCTCGGGTGACGCTGGAATGCGAGGCGCGCCTGGTTGGGCTGTTCCGGCGAACCTTCCCGGGCATCGGCGTGGTCGCCGCGTCCGACCCGCCGGCGGCGGAACTCATGACTGGCGTCTTCACCGCCGCAATCCCCATCGGCTCGCTGCCGAGACTGCTCGGCGTCAGCCGGACCACCGATTTCTCCCGGATCGCCCCGGCACTGGCCGTCGACAACGACCGGTCGGCGGATCTGCGGCGGAAATACCGGGCCGGAACGCACGACCTGCTGGTCGGTCTGTCCTGGCGCAGCGGCGCTTCGGCGATCGCCAACCGCAAGTCCGCGCCGCTGGCGCTCTGGGGTTCCGTGCTGGCAGTACCGGGAATCCGGTTCGTCGATCTTCAATACGGCGCCTCCGACGACGAACGCGATGCCGTCTGCCGCGCGGCCGGAGTTGAGATCATCCGCGACGACAACATAGATATCATGGCCGACCTCGACGGGTTCGCCGCCCAGGTCGCGGCGATGGACCGGGTGGTGTCGATCTCCAACGCCGCGGCGCATTTTGCCGGCGCGCTCGGCATTCCGGGCGATGTCCTGCTGTCGGCGGGCGCGCTCTGGCACTGGTTTGCGCCGGGTGGAACAAGCCCGCATTATCCGTCGTTGTCGCTGCATCGACAGCAGGCCCCGGGCGACTGGTCGGAGCCGCTGGCGGCCGTCGCGGCTCGGCTGACCCGGGATTCGGAAACCAACAGGAACAGAGCTACATGACAGCCCGCAAACGCCTCCTCATCACCCGCAAGCTGCAGGACGCGATCGAACAGCGCGCTGCCCGTGACTACGACGTGACCCTCAACCCGGACGATATCCCTGTCGATGGCGACAGGATTGTCGAACTGGCGCAGGGCATGGACGCTATCCTCTGTGCCGCGACGGAGAAGTTCAGCGCCGAGGTGATCGCCGGCCTGCCGGACAGCGTGCAGATCCTCGTGACCTTCTCGGTCGGGTACGATCATATCGATGTGGCGGCGGCCCGCGCCCGCGGGCTGGTCGTCGCCAACACGCCGGATGTCCTGTCGGACGCCACGGCCGACACGGTGATGCTGCTGCTGCTCGGCGCGGCGCGGCATGCGCATGAAGGCCAGATGATGCTCAGGACCGGCAATTGGCCCGGCTGGAACCCGACCCAGATGGTCGGGGTGCAGGCATCCTTCAAGCGGCTGGGCATTGTCGGCATGGGCGGCATTGGCCGCGCGATGGCGGCCCGCGCCCGCGGCTTGGGCATGCAGATCCACTATCAGAACCGCAACCGGCTGCCGCCGGAACTCGAAGGCGCGGCGACCTACCATGCCAGCCTCGATGAGATGCTGCCGGAAGTCGATTTCCTGTCGCTGCATTGCCCGGCTACGGCGGAAAACAGGGGCATGATCGATGAGAGGCGCCTCGCGCTGCTGCCGCGCGGCGCGATCATCGTGAACACCGCCCGCGGCTCCCTGGTCGATGACGAGGCGCTGCTGGCGGCGCTCGATTCCGGGCATATATATGCCGCGGGCCTCGACGTTTTCGATGGCGAACCCGATGTGCATCCGGGATATCTCGGGCGCAACGATTGCTATATCCTGCCGCATATGGGCAGCGGCACCATCGAGACCCGCCATGCGATGGGTTTCCGGGCGCTCGACAATATCGATGCCCATTTTGCCGGCGCAACGCCTCCGGACCGGCTGTGACGGGCCATACGATCTTGACTTGGGAAGAGCCTGACAGCATGGTCTCCGGAACCTGCGGGGGAAGCATATGTACCGCCTGAAACGTTCGATTGCGCTTGCTGTCACGGCGGCCGCGCTGATTGCCGCCGGCAGCACGGCCTGGGCCGATGCCCGGCTGAATGCGACCCAGTACAGCACGTCCGCGCCGGGACGGGTCGTCGCGGTGGAGCCGCTCGACGATTCGGCCGAGAATCTCGACTATCGCGAGGAATTCGTCGCCCAGCTCGAACGCGCCGGATACCAGATCACGCCGAATGCCCCCGTGGTGCTGTATTTCTGGCTGGAAGACTATCTCGGCGGCCCGACCGGCGGCCCGAGCCGCAGGCTGCTCGAACTCGGCGGCACCAAGGGCACGGCGGGCGAGGACAATGCCCGCGTGCAGCTCAACATCTACTCTTCGCAAGGCGGCGGATTGTTGAACGACGATGCCGGCTCGGCCGGCGAGCAGAAGCAGAATCCGACCCAGGTTCGCGTCGGCGCCCGCATTCGCACGCGCACGGATGGCGAACGCCTCTGGGAGGCCGAGGCGCTCGGGGATATCCAGACCCTTGACCGTGACGGCATCATCCGGCGGTTGATACCGCCGATCGTCCGCAGCATCGGCACCTCGGTGAAGGCGGAACCGATCAAGGTCAACTAGGCCGGCCCATACCGTTGCGCGCTTGAATTTTTCACAGATTGTGGTAACCATTTCTTAACCTAAAGTCAGAAAGACTGTCAGGTTAGGAAACGTATGCTCGTTTCCGGAATGTGCAGAAGGCGCCGATGGTCGATATCACGGTCAATCCGCTTCAATCGTCACTCCTGAACGCCGCGATGCTCGGCGCCAATACCGCTGGCGCCAACCAGCGTATCTCCGCGCTTGCCCAGAACCGGATTCTCGAGCAGCTGCAGGACAATCTCGACAATTATTCGAGCCCCTACTCGACGAAGATCAACCTGCTCAACGAACGTGCGTCCAAGCTGACCGACCTCAAGTTCTCCATCATGGAAGGCCAGAAGGCGCTTGATGCCTCGACGGAGAAATTCAAGGAGATCGACGGCATCCTCTTCGACATGAAGACCTATATCGAGAAGGCGGACGCCAACCCCGCCGACAGCAACTACTATGCCTACCTGCACAACGAGGCGATCAAGAAGCTCAACAAGCTGACCGACAAGGCCAGCTTCGGCGAGACCAACCTCATCGGCAACAACGGCCGGGCCAATTTCCGCGAGAACTTCGCGACCAATTCGAAGTCCCTGAAGGTGTCCGAGGGCGGCTCATCGATCACGTTGCAGGGTGTCTACCTTGGCACCGATGATTTCATCACCGATACCGACGGCAACAAGTGGCTGGTCAACCGGACGTCCAACTCGATCCAGGCCTATACCAGCTATCCGAAGGAAGCGGTGAACGAGGAAACTTCCCTTGCCGGGTTCACGCTCGACAGTTTTAACGATTCCACGGACGCGGTGACCTTCACCGTCGACGGGGTGCAGTATAACGGCACCGTGACGCGTGGCGGCCTCGGTGTCATGAACAAGCATCTCTACGATAATTTCGGAACTGCCGACGGCCGCAGCCGGGCAGCCGACGATATCACCGCCGCCCGCAGCAAGCTGCGCACCAACATGGCGCTGCTCGAATCCCAGAAGACCATGGTCGACCAGCGACTGGGCCGGGTCACCCAACTGGCCGACGATCTGAAGGCAGAGGAATTCTCCTTCATCCAGCGTGACCTGACCGAGAAGGCGGCCTTCCAGCGCTCGCTGTCGATCAAGGCGACCTTGTCGCTGCAGAACCTCTCGCTGCTTGGCGACAACACCAACAATATGCTCATGGACTTTGCCTGATCCAGGCCCCTTGCCGTGATTGCGCAAGGCGGCGTCAGCCGCTACACAGCGCAGACGGAATTCCGGTCGTACAGGCGATCCTCCCAGCTTCAGGGTTCTCCTTCGCGCGACCGTCGATCCGGCGGAAATTCAGTGCAGCGGGCCGCAGGACGGCATTCGCAGAACGGAGACATCGACCATGACGATCCTGAAGGGAAACTGGAACTACCCGACGCAAGTGCGTTTCGGCGCCGGCCGTATTGCCGAACTGGCTCGGGCCTGCCGCTCGGTCGGGATGTCGAAGCCGCTGATCGTCACCGATCCGGGTATCGCGCGGCTGCCGATGATCGCCGCTGCGGTTGCCGCCAACGAGGCCGACGGCCTGCCGACCGCCGTGTTCTCCGATGTGCGGCCGAACCCGACCGGCGCCAATGTGGAAGCCGGGCTGAAGGTCTACCGCGACGGCGGCCATGACGGCGTCGTGGCATGGGGCGGCGGCAGCGGTCTCGATGCCGGCAAGGCGGTTGCGCTGATGGCCGGCCAGAGCCTGCCGATCTGGGATTTCGAGGATATCGGCGACAACTGGAAGCGGGTTGACCCGGACGGCGTTGCGCCGATCATCGCGGTGCCGACGACCGCCGGCACGGGCTCGGAAACCGGTCGCGCCAGCGTCATCCTCGACGAGGCCGCCCATGTAAAACGCATCGTCTTCCATCCGAAGATGCTGCCCTCCATCGTCATCTCCGATCCGGAACTCACCGTCGGCCTGCCGGCGCACATCACCGCGGCGACCGGCATGGATGCGCTCGCCCATTGCTTCGAGGCGTTCTGTGCGCCGGGTTTCCATCCCATGGCTGACGGCATCGCGCTCGAGGGCATGCGGCTGGTGAAGGAATGGCTGCCGAAGGCGGTCGCCGACGGGACGGATATCGAGGCCCGCGCCAACATGCTGGCGGCGGCATCCATGGGATCGACCGCTTTCCAGAAGGGGCTCGGCGGCATCCACGCGCTGAGCCATCCGGTCGGCGCGCTCTACGATACCCATCAGGGTCTCACCAATGCGGTGTTCCATCCCTATGTCATGGCCTGGAACATGCCGGCGATCGAAGACCGGATGGCGCGCCTCGCGGCCTATCTCGGTCTTGCCGGCGGCGCGTCGGGGGTTATGGACTGGGTCCTGGCCCTGCGCGAGAGTTTCAACTTGCCGCACACTATCGCCGGTCTCGGCGTGGAAGCGGCGAAGATCGGCCAGATCGCCGAAATGGCGCTGGCCGATCCGTCGAACGGTGGCAACCCGGTGGAAATGACTGTCGCCGGTTATGCCGCCATCCTGGAAAACGCGATGGAAGGACGCCTGAACTGACCATGGTTTTTGCCCGACGTTTCATACTGGCCGCGCTCGCCCTGCTGATCGCGGCGCCCGCCGCCGCACAGAACGTGCGCGATCCCGAGAACACCCTGTTCCTCGACCTGGAATGGGGGCGTGTAATCATCGAGATGCGCCCGGACCTTGCGCCGCAGCATGTCGCGCGGATCAAGGAACTGACCCGCCAGGGCTTCTATGATGGCCTCGTTTTCCATCGTGTCATCGATGGCTTCATGGCGCAGACCGGCGACCCGAAGGGAGATGGCACGGGTGGTTCCGGCAAGAAGCTGCCGGCGGAATTCTCCTTCGAGCAGCATGTTCGCGGCACCGTCTCGATGGCGCGCGCGGCGAGCATCAACAGCGCCGACAGCCAGTTCTTCATCGTCTTCGCCCGCGCCAACCACCTGAACAACAAGTACACGGTCTGGGGAAATGTGATCGACGGCATGGAGCATGTCGACCGCATCCAGAAGGGCGATTCCGCATCCAACGGCTTCGTCTTCAACCCGACCCAGATCGTCAAGATGCAGGTCGCCGCGGACGCCTTGTAGACGGCGTTCAGGCCTGTTTCGGGCGGCCGAACACCACGGTCGCCCCGGCGAGGATGAACAGCGCGGCCGTTGCCCAGAACACCAGTTCGGGTCGGCCGCCATCCATGATCCAGCCGAACATGATCGGTGTCAGCACGCTGCCGATATCCAGTCCGACGGATACGAAACCGAACACCTTGCCGGTAGCGCCTTTCGGGGTTGCCGCACGGACGATCATGTCGCGCGACGGCGGCACGATACCGTTCGAGAACCCGGCAACGATCATCATGACGAACAGCAGCGCGCCGTCTGGCCGGACCTCCGCGATCAGCACGAGCAATGTCGCGGTCAGGGCGAATCCGACGCAGGCGACGAGTGAATGGCGCGTCGTCCGGTCGGCGATCTGCCCGCCGACGAGAATGCCGATGGCGCTGGCCGTGAAGTAGGCGGACATCGCCACCGACGCGGTCTCGAGCGAGAGACCGAGATGCTGTTCGGCGGCGGCGATGAAGAAGGTCAGGAAGCCGACACCCGCCATCGCGATCACCACGAAGAACAGGAAGCAGAACAGGATCGGCCGCGACAGCGCGAGCTGCAGCGCCGAGGGCCCGCCGGCCTGGCGCGCATCCTTCTGGTCCTGCGTGTCGTAATCGAGCAGGCCGCGGCTCGCCAGCATCAGCGCGGCGACGGCGAGCCCGCCGATGCCGGAGATTGTCAGCGCGAACTGCCAGCCGCCATACGCCGCCAGCAGGGCGATCGCCCCCGGCGCCACGGCCCAGCCGACATGGCCGGAGAAAGTGTGGATCGAGAACGCCCTTCCCATGCGCTGCGGCGAGAGCCGGGACGACATGATGGCATAGTCTGCGGGGTGGTAGACGCTGTTGCCGAGTCCGGCGATGGCGGCGAGCGCCATCAGCACGATGTAGGAATTGGCGAATCCCATGGCCATCATCGCCGAGGACTGCACCGCGACGCCGGTCACCAGCGGCCAGAAGGCGCCGATGCGGTCAACCAGCACCCCGACAGGGGCCTGGATGGAAGCCGAGGTAAAGGCCATGACGCTGACCAGGGCGGCGGCCTCGGTGTAGGACAGCCCGAAGGCCGGCACCAGGAACACGAACAGCGGCGGTAGCACCAGCATGTAGAAATGGCTGAAGAAATGGCCGGCCCCGATCAGCCCGATGATGCGCACATCGCGGCCGAAAGAGGGCGCATCCGCCGCTTCGACATTCTGGGTCATGCTGTTCCGCCCGGAGAAAGATCGTTTGTTGCCGGGAGAGTAGGGGGCAGTCGGCGGGTTGGCAAACGGGGGGGGGGCGGGGCTTGCGGAAATGTATGGGATTGGGGACGCACAGCCGAGTTTGTCAGTCATCCTGGGGTCGCCGAAGGCGGAACCCGGGATCTCGGGCATCTGCCGCAGACTCAGGAGATCCCGGACTGCCGCTTCGCGGCATCCAGGATGACGCTTTCCATGCCCCGCTCCCTCGCCCTCACGAAAGTGGGGGCCTCGACATCGGACGGTGGGTGGCGAGCGGGGTTCCCACTTTCGTGGGAACGAGGGGGAGAGTATGAACTTCCGGAATCAGAGTTGATGACGAGGCGGTGTTCCTAACCTGCCTTCTTCGGCAGTTGCTGCTCGACCAGCGTCACCCAGTAGCTGACCCCGATGGGGGCGACCTCGTCGTTGAAGTCGTAGCCGGGGTTATGCAGCATGCAGCCGTGGAAGGAGCCGGCGTCCGCGCCCTGGCCGAGCCAGATGTAGGAGCCGGGCCGGGCTTCCAGCATGTAGGCGAAATCTTCCGCCCCCATCACCGGATTGACGTTGCGCAGCACGTTCTCCTCGCCGACCACGGCGGCGGCAGCGGCGAAGGCATATTCCGTCTCCTCCGGCCAGTTCACGGTCGGCGGGTACTTGCGGCGGTAGGTGAAGCTCGCCTCGACCCCGTGGGCGGCGCAGATACCGTCGATGATCCGCTTCATGGTCGGCTCGATGCTGTCGCGCACGGCGGGTGAGAAGGCGCGGCAGGTGCCGGCCATCTTCACGGTGTCCGGGATGACGTTGAAGGTGTCGCCGGCATGGATCTGGGTGACACTGACCACCACCGGCTCCAGCGGGTCAACGATGCGCGAGGCGATGGTCTGCAGCGCCAGCGTGATCTCGGCGGCGACCACGACGGGGTCGATGCCGAGATTGGGCATGGCGGCATGGGCGCCCTTGCCGCGGATCTCGATCTCGAAATTGTCGGCGGACGCCATCATCGGGCCGGTCTTTACCGCGATCTGGCCCGGCTTCAGCCCCGGCCAGTTGTGCATGCCATAGACCGCGTCGACCGGGAACAAGTCGAACAGGCCGTCCTCGACCATCACCCGGCCGCCGGCCTCGTTCTCTTCCGCCGGCTGGAAGATGAAGTGTACGGTGCCGTCGAAGCTCTTCGTCTCGGACAGGATCTTCGCCGCGCCCAGCAGCATGGCGACATGCCCGTCATGACCGCAGGCATGCATCTTGCCCGGGTTCTTCGAGGCATGGTCGAAGGTGTTCCTCTCGTGCAGGTGCAGCGCATCCATGTCGGCGCGGAGCCCGATCGCCCGGTTGCCGTTGCCGGCCTTCAGGGTGCCGACGACGCCGGTCCTGGCGAGCCCCCGATGCACCTCGATGCCGAATTCCTCGAGTTTCGCCGCGACCACGTCGCCGGTGCGGATTTCCTCGTAGGCGGTTTCGGGATGGGCGTGGATGTCGCGGCGCCAGTTGCGGACATCGGCCTTGAGGTCTTCGGCGCGCTTGATGATCGTCATGGTTCGGGCTTCTCCGGTCTCAGAACAGGCTGGCGGCGGCCATCTGCGGGCCGCGGTGGCGGGCAACGTCGGGCTGCGCGCCCGCACCGGCGGCGGTGTCGATCCGCGTGCCGTTCTTCACGACGGCCAGGTGGTTGGCCTTGTCGGCCGCCATCAGGATGTCGGCTGAGGGATCGCCCCTGACGATCAGCAGGTCTGCGGCGAGGCCATCGGCGATGCGGCCCCGGTCGGCAAGGCGCAGCAGCTCGGCCGCCGAAGAGGTGCCGAAACGCAGCGCATCGACCGGCGAGATGCCGTTCGCCACCATGTGGCGCAGTTCCTGCGCATTCTCGCCATGCTTGTTGAACGGCGTGCCGGCATCGGTGCCGAGCGCGATCTTGCCGCCGGCCCGGTAGAACATCGCGATGGACTTCTTGTGGGCCTCGGCGCAGCGCAGCGCCTTCTCGACCACGTAGTCCGGGATGCCGAGACCGGGATTCTCGAGGATGTTGGCCAGCGCCGCCAGCGTCGGCACCAGGAAGGTGCCGCGTTCCAGCATTGCCTTGCAGCATTCCTCGTCCATGAAGATGCCGTGCTCGATGGAGGTGACGCCGCCGAGCGTCGCATTGAGGATGCCGGCGGCGCCCTGCGCATGGCTGGCGGTGGTCCGGTGGAAGCGGGTGGCCTCGGCAATGCCGGCGGCGATCTCTTCGGCCGTGTAATGCGCGTCCTCCGGGTTGACGCCGGGCGTCATGACGCCGCCGGTCGCCATCAGCTTCACCAGGTCCGAGCCCTTGTGGATCTGTTCGCGGACGGCCTTGATGACCTCGTCCTTGCCATCGGCGATGCGGCCATGACGGTTGCCGTGGCCACCGGTCATGCAGATGATCCGTCCCGCCGCCTTGATCGAGGGGCCGAGGAAGCGGCCGGAATTGCAGGCATCGCGGATGGCGAATTCCATGTAGTCGCGGCCGCCGCAATCGCGGATCGCGGTGATGCCGCCGCGCAAGGTCGCGTTGGCGTGTTCCATGCCGCGCAGCGTGATCTGTGCCGCCGACAAGTCCTCGAGCTTAACCGAGGGGTTGGGCTCGGCGCCGTAGAGGATATGGACATGGGCGTCCATCAGGCCCGGCATCAGGGTGGCGCCGGCGGTGTCGACAATCTCGCCTGTGAAGCCGGCGAATTCGCTGGCCGGCGCGACGCGCGCGATCCTGCCGTTCTCGACCATCACGCCGTGCCCGTCGATCATCTTGCCGAGGCCGTCGAAAACCCGGCCGCCCTGGTACAAAGTCGTCATGTTTCCTGCTCCGTCTCTGGCAGGGGCCTGTCGGCCTCCCGCGGTATCCTGTTTTCCTCAACCGCGTGGCAGGCGACCCTGCCGCCCTCGACTGCAATCGGTTCCGGCCGCTCTCGGCGGCACCTGTCGTCGGCATGGGGGCAGCGCGGATGGAAGGCGCAGCCGGTCGGCGGATTGATCGGGTTCGGCACCTCGCCCGCGACCGGTTCGCGCGCCCGTCCGGTCATGCCGAGGTCGGGAATCGTGTCGAGCAGCAATCTTGTATAGGGGTGAAGCGGGCGGCGGAACAGAGTCTTCTTGTCCGCCACCTCGCACATCCGGCCGAGATACATCACCGCGACATGGTCGGAGATGTGATAGACCACCGCGAGATTGTGCGAGATGAAGAGGTAGGTCAGCCCGAGATCGCGTTGCAGCTTCTTCATCAGGTTGAGAATCTGTGCCTGCACCGAGACATCGAGCGCCGATGTCGGCTCGTCGCAGACGAGGAATTCCGGCTGGCTGGCGAGCGCGCGGGCGATCGAGATGCGCTGGCGCTGGCCGCCGGAGAACTCGTGCGGATATTTTTCGCCGTCCTTCGGGTTGAGGCCGACCTGGCGCAGCAGTTCGCCGACCCGGTCCGTGATCTCGTCCGCCGTCTCCAGCAGCCGGTAGGCCCGTATCGGCTCGGCGACGATGTCGAAGACCCGCCAGCGCGGATTGAGGCTGGCATAGGGGTCCTGGAAGATCATCTGCAGTTTCTTGCGGAAGGGCGCCATCTCCTTGCGGCTGGATGCTGCCGAGATCGAGGCGCCCTCGAATTCGATCTCGCCCGCGGTCGGCTGGTAGAGCCCGACGATCAGGCGCGCGACCGTCGATTTGCCGCAACCGCTCTCGCCGACGACGGAGAAGGTCTGGCCGCGCGCGATGTCGAAATCAACGCCGTCGACCGCCTTCAGGATGCGACGGTCGAGCCGGCCGATCAGCCGGTTGAGGAAGGGTGCGGAGACGTCGAAATAGCGCTTCAGACCGCGGACACTGAGCACCGGGACGAGGGAGGAGCCGTCAGGCATCGGCCATCTCCTTGTCGTAGAGCCAGCAGGCCGCGCGCGTCGGTCCGGCATCGATCAGGTCCGGGCGATCCTTCAGGCAGCGGTCGAAGCGGTCGGGACAGCGCGGGTTGAAGGCGCATCCCTCGGGAATCTCGGTCAGCCGCGGCATCGATCCGTCGATCTGGGTGAGATTTTCGACATCCGCCCCGATCATCGGGATCGAGCCCATCAGACCCTTGGTGTAGGGATGCGACGGGCTCTTCACCACCTCGCGGACCGGGCCGATCTCGGCGATGCGCCCGGCATACATCACCGCCACCCGGTCGGCGGTCTCCGCGATCACGCCCATGTCGTGGGTCACCAGCATCACCGCGGTGCCGTGTTCCCGGCAGAGACGCTTCAGGAGCGCGATGATCTGCGCCTGGATCGAGACGTCGAGCGCCGTGGTCGGTTCGTCGGCGATGATCAGCTTCGGATTGGCGCAAAGTGCGAGCGCGATGACCACCCGCTGGCGCATGCCGCCGGAAAACTGGTGCGGGTAATTGTCGATGCGGTCTGCGGCAGCCGGTATTCCGACTTCCTTCAGCAGGTCGAGCGCGCGCCTGTCCGCCGCCGCGCGGCCGATATCGTCATGGGTCAGGATGGTCTCGGTCAGCTGTTCGCGCACGGTGTAGAGCGGGTTCAGGCTGGTCAGCGGGTCCTGGAAGATGGCGCCGATCTCCTTGCCCCGGATGCGCCGCATCTTCTCGTAGGGCAGGTTGTCGATGCGGCGGCCCTCGAGCCGGATCTCGCCGGCGGCGATGCGGCCGGGCGGTTCCAGCAGGCCGATGATCGCGGCACCCGTCAGCGACTTGCCGGCGCCGGATTCCCCGACAACGCCGAGCACTTCGCCGGGCGCGATCGAGAGCGAGATGTCGTCGACCGCGACCAGGGTGCCGCGCCGCGTCGGGAATTCGATCCGCAGGTTGCGGACCTCAAGCAGGGGCGTGGAGGGTGTGGTTGCCATGCCGCTCACCGCAATTTCGGGTTCAGCGCGTCGCGCAGCCAGTCGCCCAGCAGGTTGACCGCCAGCACGAGGATGGCGAGGGTGATGCCGGGGAAGATGGTGATCCACCATTCCCCGGAGAACAGGAAGTCGTTGCCGACCCGGATCAGTGTGCCGAGCGAGGGTTCGGTCGGCGGCACCCCGACGCCGAGGAAGGAGAGCGTCGCCTCGGTGATGATGGCGACCGCGAGATGGATGGTGGCGATCACCAGCACCGGGCCCATCACGTTCGGCAGCACATGCTTCACCATGATCAGGATCGGGTGGATGCCGATGACCCGGGCGGCCTGGACATATTCCTTGTTGCGCTCGACCAGGGTCGAGCCGCGTACGGTACGTGCGTACTGTACCCAGCCGGAAATGCCGATGGAGAAGATCAGCACGTAGATGGCGAGGTTCTCGCGCTGGTCGGGCGGCATGATGCCGCGCGCCATGCCGTCGACCAGCAGCGCGATCAGGATGGCGGGGAAGGAGAGCTGGATTTCGGCGACGCGCATGATGAAGGCATCGATCATCCCGCCGGCATAGCCGGAGATCAGCCCGAGGCTGACGCCGAGCACCAACGAGAACACCACCGAGGCGAATCCGACCAGCAGCGAGACCCGCGAGCCGTAGAGGATGGTCGACAGGATGTCGCGGCCCTGGTCGTCGGTGCCGAGCAGGAAACGGGAATCGCCGCCCTCGATCCAGACCGGCGGGGTCTGGGAATCGAGGAGGCTGAGCGAGGCGAGGTCGAACGGGTTGTGCGGCGCGATCCAGGGCGCGAAGACCGCCGACAGCACGATCAGCGCGGTCATCGCGGCGGCGGTCATGGTCAGCTTCGAGCGGCGGAAGGAGAACCAGACATCGCTGTCGAAGAAGGCGCGGACGCCGTCGGCAATTCTGCGGCTGAACGAAAGTTCGATCCGGGTCGTCATGTCAGTGCGCGGCTCCCCTGTCGGCGCGCAGGCGCGGGTCGATGACGTAATAGAGCAGGTCGACGATGAGGTTGATCACCACGAAGATGAAGGCGATCAGGATCAGGTAGGCTGACATGATCGGGATATCGACTGATGCGATCGATTGCAGGAACATCAGCCCCATGCCCGGCCACTGGAACACCGTCTCGGTGATGATCGCGAACGCGATCAGCGAGCCGAGCTGCAGGCCGGTGATGGTGATGACAGGCACCAGCGTGTTCTTCAGTGCATGGCCGAAATTCACTGCGCGGTTTGACAGGCCACGGGCGCGGGCGAACTTGATGAAGTCGGTGCGCAGCACTTCCAGCATCTCGGAACGCACCAGCCGCATGATCAGCGTGAGCTGGAACAGCCCGAGCGTCACCGCCGGCATGATCAGCGCCTTGAGACCGGATCCGGTCAGGAGGCCGGTGGTCCAGCCCCCGATAGCCACCACCTCGCCGCGTCCGAAGGAGGGCAGCATGTTGAACTGCACCGAGAAGACGAAGATCAGCAGGATGCCGATCAGGAAGGTCGGTATCGAGATGCCGACCAGCGAGACCGTGAGGAATATCTTGCTCAGGAAGCTGTCGCGGTGCAGCCCGGTATAGACCCCCATCGGCACGCCGACGAAAAAGGCGAACAGGGCGGCCACGGCGCTGAGTTCGAGTGTTGCCGGCATGCGTTCCATGATCAGGTCCGCGACCGGCTTCTTGTGCTGGTAGGAAATGCCGAAATCGAACTGCGCGGCCTTCACCACGAAGCGTCCGAACTGGACGATCGCCGGATCGTTGAGACCGAGCTTCTCGCGCAGTTCCGCACGCTCCTGGTTCGATGTCTCGACGCCGACCATCTGGTTCACCGGGTCGCCGACGAAGGCGAACATGAAGAACGAGACGAGCGCGACGAAGAACATAACCAGCAGCGACTGGACCAGCCGTCGGATGACAAATGCGGTCATTGGATTCGTGCCGGAAGGAAAAGACCGTCCGGTGCGCGGGTTGCGCGCCGGACGGTCCTTGTCCGATCAGCTCATTTCACCTGGACGTGGTACATCATGAACTGGTTGTCGGCACGCTGGACAACCTCGACCGAATCCTTCTTGCCCCAGGCAAGCCCCTGCTGGTGCAGCGGGATGTAGGAAACGTCGTCCAGCGTCATGCCCCAGGCTTCCTCGATCATCGCCTGGCGCTTGGCCTGGTCGGTTTCGCCCTGGATCTTCGCGGTCAGCTCGTCGACCTTCGGGTTGCAGTACCGGCCGAGGTTGAACTTGCCGTTGCCGGACGTCTCGTCATAGCAGCCCTGCATGTTGTAGAGCACGTTCCAGCTGTCGAAGCTGCCCGGCGTCCAGCCAAGCAGGTAGAAGCTGGTGTCCAGCGACGGCGCCAGCACCTTCTTGAAGTACTGGGCCTTCGGCTGGGCCAGCAGGTCGACCTTGATGCCGACCCTGGCCAGCATCGCGACGACGGCCTGGCAGATCGCCTCGTCATTGACGTAGCGGTCGTTCGGGCAGTCCATGCCGACCGAGAAGCCATCTCCGTAGCCGGCTTCCGCCAGCAGCTTCTTCGAGGCTTCCGGATCGTAGGGCAGGCGTGAGAACTTCTCCGAGTATCCGTTGATGCCCGGCGCCACCATCAGCGCGGCCGGGGTAGACAGGCCGCGCATAACCTTTGCCTTGATCGCTTCGACGTCGATCGCCTGGTAGAACGCCTGGCGGACCTTCTTGTCCTTGAAGGGGTTCTTGCCCTTGACGCTCGAATAGAGCAGTTCGTCGCGATACTGGTCCATGCCGAGGAAGATGGTGCGCAGTTCCGGCCCGGCGAGAACCGAGGTTCCGTCGTTGCTGTTGATGCGGTTCATGTCCTGCACGGGCACGGGGAACATCATGTCGATTTCGCCGGAAAGCAGGGCGGCCACGCGGGTCGCGTCCGACGAGATCGGGGTGAAGGTGATTTCCGTCACGTTGTGCTTCTTGTTGGCGGCATTCCACCAGCCTTCATTGGGCACGAACACCGTCTTCACGTCGGTCTGGCGTTCCTTGATCATGAACGGGCCGGTGCCGTTGGCGTTGAACGCGGCGAAATTGTCCTTGCCCTCGGTCACGCTGGACGGTGCGGTTGCATTGTTCGCTTCCGCCCATTCCTTGTCCATGATGTACCAGGTCGACCATTCCGAATGCAGGATCGGGTTGGGGGTCGGGGTGACGAAATCAACCGTGTAGTCGTCGACCTTCTCGACCTTCACATCGGGCGCGATGCGGGTCTTTAGGTCGGAGCCGTCAGCGCGTACGCGGTTGGCCGAGAAGACCACGTCGTCGGCATTGAAGTCGTTGCCGTTCTGGAACTTCACGCCCTTGCGCAGGTGAAAGCGCCAGCGGGTCGGCTCGACGATTTCCCAGCTCTCGGCGAGACCTGGAATGATGTTGAGGCCTCCATCGAGACGGACCAGCCCCTCGTAGATATTCCCGAGGAAACCCAGCGTGAACGTCTCGTTCAGCACATAGGGGTCGAGCGACTGGGCGTCGCCCTGGAAGGCCCATTTGAAGGATTTCGCCTGTGCGGGCGCCGAAAATAGAAGACTGGCCGCCACTGCGGTCGCAGCGACAAATGATAGTGATCGCATTTCTGCCTCCGGTTTCTTTTTTGTGCGATTTCCCGGAGACGGTCAGCGCGGCCATTTTATTCCGCCGCTCTCCCAATGTCTGCCCGCCCCGGCGTCGCGAAAACCAGCCTTATGGCGATGCCTGAACCTGTCAAACCAAATTCCCGTTCCCGCCCTTGTGAAAACGTCCCTGACACACTAGTTTCACATCATCTCATCGGGGGGCCCTGCCGGGCTGAGAAGCGCATGACGCTGACCCGTGAACCTGAACCGGGTAATGCCGGCGGAGGAAATGGGATGTCGCGCGTCTCTCGACATGTTCCATCCAGCCGCCTGCCGGCTGGATTGGATGTGTTGGTATGGATGCAGCGACTCGCAATGCCCTGGACGCCGTGAGAAGCGCGGCGCCTGCCGTGCATTGCATCACCAATTCCGTCGCCCAGAATTTCACCGCGAATGTCCTGCTGGCGCTCGGCGCCCAGCCCTCGATGACCCATGACGCAGGCGAGGTTGCCGAGTTCGTCGCCTCGTCCGACGCGCTGCTGGTCAATCTCGGCACCCTCGACGATGCCCGCCGCCGCTCCATCGACATCGCCATCACCTCGGCGGAGAATACCGGCATTCCCTGGGTGCTCGATCCCGTGATGATCGAACGCTCGCACAAGCGGGCGGAAGCGGCGGCCATGTACCTGCTGCGCAAGCCCGCCCTGATCCGCGCCAACCGGCGCGAGGCCGACCTGATGGCCGGCGGGCTGGACGACGAACCCCTGATGAATTTCGCGCGCGCCGCCGGCGTGCTGTTCGCGGTTACAGGTCCGGTCGACCTCGTCGTCTCCGCCGACAGGATCCGTCGTTGTGAACGCGGCAGCCACCTGATGAACAGCGTCACTGCCTTCGGCTGTGCGCTGTCCGCCGTGATCGCGGCGTTCCTTGCCGTGCATGACGATAGCGAGGGGGCGGTTCTGGCCGCGCTCGAGGTGGTGGGCGAGGCGGGAGAGGCGGCGGCCCTGACTGCCGGCGGCCCCGGTTCCTTCGCAATTACCTTTATCGACAGGCTCGCCGGCATCGGCAGGGAGGCTCCATGAAACCCGATCTCGATCTCTCGCTCTATATCTGCGTCGGTCCCTCGCACTGCCCGGACGGGCAGATCGTGGAGACGGCGCTGGCCGCTGTCAGGGGCGGCGTGACGCTGGTGCAGTTGCGCGACAAGACCTCCGGCACCCGCGCCATGATCGACAGCGCCCGTGCGCTCGTCGCCGCCCTGGCGCCGTTCGGCGTGCCGCTGCTGGTCAATGACCGGGTGGACGTGACGCTGGCTGCCGGCGCCGCCGGCGTCCATCTCGGCCAGGAGGACATGGATGCGGTGGACGCACGCGCCCTGCTCGGGTCCGACGCCATCATCGGCCTGACGGTGAAGAATACCGTACAGGCAGAGGCCGCCCCGGTCGATGTGCTGGACTACGTCAGTTTCGGCGGCGTCTTCCCGACCGGCAGCAAGCACAACCCGGATGCCCCGATCGGCATCGCCGGGCTGGAGACGCTGGTCGGGATCCTGCGCGGCCGGGTCGACATGCCACTCTGCGCCATCGCCGGTATCGGGCGGGACAACGCCGCCGCCGTGATCGGCGCCGGCACCGACGGAATCTGTGTCGTCTCCGCCATCACCCGCGATCCGGACCCGACCGCGTCGGCGCGGGCGATCCGCCGGATCGTCGACAGTTCTATACAGCAGCGAAAGGCAGCCGAATGATTCACACCCCGATCGCCGTCACCATCGCCGGGTCCGACAGCGGCGGCGGCGCCGGCATCCAGGCCGACCTCAAGACCTTCTCCGCGCTCGGGGTTTACGGCGCCAGCGTGATCACCGCGCTGACCGCGCAGAACACCCGCGAGGTTCGCGCGATCCATGACGTGCCGGCGGACTTCATCGCCGCCCAGATCGACACGGTCTTCGATGACCTCGAAGTCGATGCGGTGAAGATCGGCATGCTGAGCCAGCCGGAAGTCATCCGTACCGTGGCCGACGGGCTGGCGCGCCACGGCATCTCGCGGGTGGTGCTCGACCCCGTCATGGTCGCGAAAAGCGGCGACAAGCTGCTGGCCGATGCGGCGGTGGAAAGCCTGCGCGACGTGCTGCTGCCGATGGCGAGCCTGATTACCCCGAACCTGCCGGAGGCCGCCGTGCTGCTTGGATGGAAGGAGGTGGATGTTGCCGCCGATCCGGAGGCGGCCTGCCGTGCGCTCGTCAAGCTCGGCGCGAAAGCCGTGCTGCTGAAGGGCGGTCACGGGTCGGGCAGGGAAAGCACGGACCTGCTCTACGGTATGGGGATGATGCGCCGCTACAATGCGGAACGCATCGAGACCCGGAACACCCATGGCACCGGCTGCACCCTGTCCTCGGCCATCGCCGCCGGGCTCGCCAAGAATCTTTCGATCGAGGAGGCGGTGCGCATCGCCAAGGATTATATCGACGCGGCGATCCGGGCCGCCGACGGGCTCGAGGTCGGCCATGGTCACGGGCCGGTTCACCATTTCCACGCGCTCTGGCCGGCGGGAGCGTGAAACCGGAGTATGGGCACGTTAACCGGAACAACGATGGCCACCTCAGTTTCCGGGGGTCTTCCGTGGTCGCCGGGCTCGATCTCGCCGTGGAGGGCGGGCGCTGGACTGCCGTGCTCGGCGCCAGCGGCGTCGGCAAGACCAGCCTGCTGCGGCTGGTCGCCGGGCTCACCGACGGCGCAACCATATCCGGCAATGTGGCGGCCGACGACGGTCAGCCGCTCGCCGATCGTATCGCCTACATGGCGCAGCAGGACCTGCTGCTGCCCTGGCTCGACGCGGTCTCCAACGTCGCCCTGCCGGCGCGGCTCAGGAAAGGTTCCGTTGATTCCGCCGACCGGGACAAGGCGATGGCCTATCTCGATCTCGTCGGGCTCGCCGCCGATGCGGGCAAGCTGCCGGCGGAACTTTCCGGCGGCATGCGCCAGCGCGCAGCACTCGCCCGCACCCTGTTCCTCGAACGCGACATCGTGCTGATGGACGAACCGTTCTCGGCGCTCGACGCGATCACCCGCTTCCGCCTGCAGGGAGAGGCCATCCGCCTGCTGGCGGGCAAGACGGTGCTGCTGATCACCCATGACCCGCTGGAAGCGCTTCGGCTGGCGCGCCGCATCTTCGTGCTTGATGGCGCGCCGGCTTCGTTCGGCCCGCCGATCGAGATGGAGGGCGAGGCCCCCCGCGAGATCGACGACCCGGCGGTGACGGGCCGTCTCGGCGACCTGATGCGGCTGCTGGGCGACAGGGGAAAAGCCGCGTGATGGCCGTGCTGCGCATTGCCGCCATCGCGCTGCTGCTGATCGCCGCCTGGCAGGCGCTGGTCAGCCTGACCGGTGTGCCGCCCTACCTGCTGCCGGGTCCTGCGGCGGTCGGTGCGACCTTCGTCGAGCGGTTTCCGCTGATCCTCAAGGAAGGCAGTGTCACGGCGGCCGAGATCCTGCTCGGGCTGCTGGCCGGCACCCTGCTCGGCTCGATCTCGGCGATCACGCTGGCCTCCTTCCGCACGGCGCGGCGCTGGCTGTTGCCGGTCCTGGTGGTCAGCCAGGCGCTTCCGGTTTTCGCGCTCGCACCCATCCTGACGCTCTGGCTCGGCTACGGGCTGGCGTCGAAGGTCGCGATGGCGACGCTGATCATCTATTTCCCGGTGACGGCGGCCTTCTATGACGGGCTGCGCGCCACCGAGCCCGGCTGGGTCGATTTCGCCAGGACCGTCGGCGCCAGCCCGCGCGCCATTCTCCGCCATGTCCGCATTCCCGCCGCCCTGCCGGCCTTCGCGTCCGGCATGCGCGTCGCCGCCGCCGTCGCGCCCATCGGCGCGGTGGTCGGCGAATGGGTCGGCTCGTCGGCCGGCCTCGGTTACCTGATGCTGCATGCCAACGGGCGGATGCAGATCGACCTGATGTTCGCAGCCCTCGTCGCCCTCGCGGCGATCGGGCTTGCCGTCTACTTCACCACCGACGCCGTACTGCGCCGGCTGACGCGATGGAAAACCGACACCTTGTTCAACGACCTGAAGGAAACCCCCTCATGAAGCTCCTGCGTACAATCGGCCTTGCCGCCTCTCTCGGTCTCGCCGCGTCGCCATCGCTTGCCGCCGACAAGCTGACGCTGTTGCTCGACTGGTTCGTCAACCCGGACCATGCGCCGCTGATCGTCGCGCAGGAGATGGGTTTCTTCGCCGCGGAAGGGCTCGACGTCGAACTCATCGCCCCGTCCGACCCGAGCGCGCCGCCGAAGCTGGTCGCGGCCGGCAAGGCCGATCTCGCGGTTTCCTACCAGCCGCAGCTGCATGTTCAGGTTGCCGAGGGCCTGCCGCTGACCCGCATCGCGACGCTGGTGGCCACGCCGCTGAATTCGCTCGTTGTGCTGGCCGACGGGCCGGTAAAGACCATCGCCGACCTCAAGGGCCGCAAGGTCGGTTTCTCGGTCGGCGGGTTCGAGGATGTCATCCTCGGCGCCATGCTGCGCAAGCACGGAATCGATCCGACGGATGTCGAGCTGATCAACGTCAATTTCTCGCTTTCGCCCTCGATCATCTCCGGCCAGGTCGACGCGGTGATCGGCGCCTTCCGCAATTTCGAACTCAACCAGATGGATATCGTCGGCAAGCCGGGCCGGGCCTTCTTCGTCGAGGAGGAGGGCATTCCGGCCTATGACGAACTGATCGTCGTCGCCAACAACGACCGTCTCGGTGACGAGAAGCTGAAGCGTTTCGTCCGCGCGATCGAGGCCGCGACCCAGTACCTGATCAACCATCCGGACGAGTCCTGGAAAGCCTTCGTCGCCACCGACGAGAAGCTCGACGACGAGCTCAACAGGCGGGCCTGGGCGGACACCCTGCCGCGCTTCGCGTTGCGGCCGGGCGCCATGGACAACGCCCGCTACGCCCGCTTCGCCGAGTTCATGATCCGCGAAGGCATGGTCAAGTCGGCCCCCGAGGTCGGCACCTACGCGGTGGAGCTGAAATAGCATGGGGGGCGCTTTCGAGCGGCTGAAGGCGGCCTGCCCGGCGGAATGGCAGGCCTATATCGCCCACGACTTCGTGCGCGGCATGGCGCGGGGCGATCTCGCCGAGGAGGAGTTCCGGCACTACCTGGAGCAGGACTATCTCTTCCTGATCCAGTTCGCCCGGGCCTATGCGCTGGCGATCTACAAGTCGGACTCGCTCGCCCGCATGCGCCAGGCCAAGGCGGGGCTGGAGGCTATCCTCGACGTCGAGATCGGCCTGCATGTCGATTTCTGCGCCGGTTGGGGCATCCCGGCGGAGAAGCTGGAAACCCTGCCGGAACACCCCGCCTGCATGGCCTATACCCGCTACGTGCTGGAACGCGGCATGGCGGGCGATCTCGCCGACCTGCACATGGCGCTGGCGCCCTGCATCCTGGGCTATGCCGAGGTCGCGCAATGGATTCTCGCCTGGCCGGAAGCGAAGCTGGACGGCAATCCCTACAAGGCCTGGGTCGACATGTATGCGGGCGACGAATACCGGGAAGTCGCGGCCGCAGAAGCCGCCATGCTCGACGAGCTGACGGCGGACGTGGCGCCGGGTTCTCCCACATGGCGTAAATGGGAACGCACCTTCACCGACGCCACCCGGCTGGAGATCGGCTTCTGGGACATGGGGATGGAATAGGGAGATATCACCCCACCAGTCATCCTGGGGCCGCCGCAGGCGGAACCCGGGATCTCGGGCCTTAGCCGCGGAGTCAGGAGATCTCGGACTGCCGCTGCGCGGCATCCAGGAAGACCATGTTGGTTGGTTTGGGGCGATCAACGATTACAGAGTTGGCAGCCCGCTTGCCGGTTGCTTGCTGTCTCTGCCATTCATCCGGACAAAATAGCGGTTTCCCGATGCCCGTTCCGGGTGTATCGAGAATCGATGGAAACGTTCTTCGACAGCATCTTCTATTTCCCCGAGGAGGTGAGCCGGCTGGCCGGCTTCTTCGTCATCGGCATCAGCTTCTTCACCTCCTTCATCACGGCCGCCTTCGGTATCGGCGGCGGGATCATCATGGTGGCGGTGCTGGCAGTCCTCCTGCCGCCGGCGGCGCTGATTCCGGTGCATGCGGTGGTGCAGATCGGCTCCAACCTCGGCCGGGCGGCGGTGCTGTGGAAGCATCTCGAGATCAGGTTCCTGATCCCCTTCTTCATCGCCAGCGCGGTCGGCGTCGCCATCGGCGGCGTGATCTCCGTCAATATTCCGCCGGCCTTCGTGCTGGCGGGGCTCGCAATCTTCATTCTCTGGTCGGTGTTCGGCAGGATGCCGCAACTCGGCGGCAAGTCGCTGGTCGCCGGCGGGGTGATCTCGGCGTTCCTCACCATGTTCTTCGGCGCCACCGGCATGTTCATCGCCGCCATGGTGAAGTCCATGAAGGTGCCGAAGCTGCAGCATGTCGGCACCCACGGGCTGATGATGGGCTGGCAGCACCTGCTCAAGTTCATCGCCTTCGGCATGCTGGGCTTCGCCTACGGTCCCTATATACCGCTGATGATCTTCACCATCATTTCCGGCCAGCTCGGCACCATCGTCGGCAAGCACATGCTGACAAAGATCGACGACGCGCTCTTCCAGAAGATCCTGAGCGGCATTCTGACCGTGCTTGCGATCCGTATGCTCTGGCAGGCGGCCGAAATGCATTTCGGCTACTCGCTCTTCTGACCTCAGGCCAAATACCGGGCGGACGGATGCCGCCGTCCGGGCTACAATCCGGGATATCATGACTGACATCAATCCGACTTCCCCCAAGCCGCTCGACAATGTCCGCGTTCTCGACATCGCGAGCTTCATCGCCGCCCCCTTCGCCGCCTCGATCATGGGCGAGTTCGGGGCCGAAGTGCTCAAGATCGAACTGCCGGAGGGCGGCGATCCCTGGCGGCGCTACGGCACCATGACCGAACAGCCCGACAGCTCGCTCGCCTGGCTGACGGAGGCGCGCAACAAGCGCTCGATCACACTCAACCTGCGCGATCCGCGGGGTGCGGAACTTTTCAAGCGGATGGTCGCCGACGCCGACGTGGTGGTGGAGAATTTCCGGCCGGGTACGTTGGAAAAATGGGGCCTTGGCTGGGATGTGCTCAGCGCGATCAATCCCGGCCTCGTGCTGCTCCGGGTCTCCGGCTACGGCCAGACCGGGCCCTATCGCGACCGGCCCGGCTTCGCCCGCATCGCGCATGCCTATGGCGGGCTCACCTATCTCTCCGGCAATCCGGGGGACATTCCGGTGACGCCGGGCTCGACCTCGCTCGGCGATTACATCACCGGCCTCAACGGCTGCATCGGCGTGATGATGGCGCTCCGCCACCGCGATGCGACCGGCGAGGGCCAGGTTGTGGATTGCGCGCTCTACGAAGGCATCTTCCGGGCGCTGGACGAGATCGCGCCGCGCTATGCCCGCGACGGATTCGTGCGCGAGCCGGAAGGCACCGGCACCGTCAACGCCTGCCCGCACGGCCATTTCCCCACCGGTGACGGCAAGTATCTCGCCATCGCCTGCACCACCGACAAGATGTTCGAGCGCCTCTGCGTCGCGATGGAACGGCCTGACATGGCCGAAGCCTATGGCGACCAGAAGAAGCGGCTTGCGGCGCGCGAGACGGTGCTGGCGGATGTCGAGGCCTGGACCCGTTCCATGCCGCGCGACGAGGTGATCCGTGTCTGCACGGAAAGCGGCGTTCCGGCGGGGGCGATCAATTCCATCGCCGACATCTTCGACGACGAGCATGTCCAGGCGCGCGGCACGCTGGTCTCGATCAACGTGCCGGCGATCGGACCCGTCGTGGTGCCGGGCGTGGTGCCGAGGCTCTCGAAGACACCGGGTGAGGTGACCAGCCTCGGCCCCGTCCTCGGCGAGGCGAACGACGACATCTACGGCGACCGCCTCGGCCTCAGCGCCGACGAGATCGCGGCGCTGAAGGATGCCGGGGTTATCTGACGCCGCGCCGATAACAACAAAACGATGTCATCAGCACTGTTCCATGATCGAACGCATCCGCCCCGATAACAGTCGTCATTCTGGGGCCGCCGCAGGCGGAACCCGGAATCTCGGGCAGTTGCCGCGGACTCAGGAGATCCCGGACTGGCGCTGCGCGCCATCCAGGATGACGGGTTTGAAACCCGGACAAGCTGTCTGAACCGATGCCATCCCGAGGCAAGCCCGGGATGGCATCATGTTTCAGATTCCGGAGAACGAACGCCGCCGGATTGCAGAACCTACTTCGTCTTCTTGCCGGTGTTCTGCATGACCGGCTTGTTGGCGTTGGAATTGGCGGTCGCGAGGACCTTTTCCACAACTTTCTTCGGTTTCTTGGCTTCGCGGTTGCCGCGCTGGTTGTTGCCCTTGGCCATGTCTTTTTCCATTCCAGAGAATGCGGCCGCGCCCTGTCGACGTTTGCGAGGGAGGGCGGCTGCGGGTTACCCGCCGGCTGACGGCGAATGCCAGGCCGGCGGCTCGATAGCGCCTAGGCCTGACAGGTCGGCTTCGGTAATGCTGAATCATGTCGTTGCGGCGGCGGTCCGGGCGATCTGCGCCAGGCTGACCGGCCACGTCGTCATGCCCTCTGCCGGGCATGAAAAGCGACTGTTTTCGAAGCGGGATATTATCCGGGTTGACGGCGGTTTGAAAGCGGGTCGTGAATTGCCGGGCGTGAAGCTTCCGCGGCAACCCAACACTCGAAACCGGGCCCTTGTAGCGGTGGGGAATATACAAAAATGATGTCATCCCGTACCTGATGCGGGATCCAGAGAGGCAAGGCAGAGCCTGTCTATCCTAAGTCCCGGGATGACATCATTTTTTGGTTCGCTACCCCAGATAGACCGGCGGGGTGCGTTCCCAGAAGGCCTGCAGGATCTGGTAGACCATCATGTAGTTCTTCTGCTGGAAACTCGCGTGGCTGATGCCGGCCATCACGGTGAATTCCTTGTCCGGATTCGGCAGCGCCTCGAAGAACTTCAGCAGGTCCGGCACGCCGGCGATGCCGTCATACTGGCCGCGCATGACGATGGTCGGCATGGTCAGCTTCGCCGGGTCGGTCAGCGGCAGGCGCGAGCACATGTCGATATAGGTGCCGTTTGGGATCGAATCGTCGAGCGCGCAGATCGCCTTGGCGAAGGCATCCACCGTTGCTGCGTCGGCGCAGCCCGGATGGTCGCGAGCGAAGATCGACTGCACGAAGGCGTAGTCGATCGGTCGGCGCTTCGAGTTGATGAACTGTGGCAGCTTCTTGCGGCGGTCCTCCAGCGTCGGGCTGCCTTCACCGGTCCAGACGAAGGCGTCGAGCGCGAGACGGGAAACCCGGTCCGGATGTTTCTCGGCGAAGGCCGCGGCGCGCAGCGCGCCGGACGAGATGCCGTAGGTCAGGAAGCCGTCATTGCCGCGCAGCTGCATGATATACTCGCTGGCCGCCGAGAGGTCGTCGGCGCCGTTGGCGATGTCGCAGGTGATGTCGCGGTGCTTCGAGGAGCGGCCATAGCCTTCCATGTCGACGCACCAGGTATCGTAGCCCTGCACCGCGAACCAGTTCATCGCCGAGGAATAGGGGCGGCCCTCCACATGCAGGTCGAAGGTCGGCGTCGAGGCCATGGAGGAGCCGTGGACGAACAGCACGGTGCCCTTCTTGTTCTCCGGGCTGCCGACATACTTGTTCCACATGTACAGGCGCACATCGCCCTTGTCGGTCCAGTGTTCTTCGCCGATGACGTCCTTCTCGAGCGCGGGGTCCAGCATGTAGTTGTCCTCTTTCGTTGATGGTGGTCGCTGTGTCGGGACGGGCGCCTAGACGCCCGTCATTTCCAGGATGTCGAGGCCGCGGTTGCGGTCGAGCAGGTAGATGATGCCGCGATCGTCGACGTCGACGTCGTTCGATTGCGGGCTGGGTTCGTTGCCGAGCGGTTCCGGAATGAAGAACGCGACTTCCTCCGGCTTGAACGGGTCGGCGACATCGACGACGCGCAGGCCCCCGGAGAACCAGGTGGCGTAGACCAGCGTCGAATCGAACTTTTCGCGGAACTGGTGCGCGCCGAAACGGCCGGGCGCGCGCGCCCAGGGGGAATCGAGTTCGCTCAGGTCCCAGGCGGACAGCGCCTGGATGTTGTCGAAGTCGGTGACGTCGAACACCCAGAGGAAGGCATGCAGCCGACCGGGCGTGTGGTCGTGCTCCTCGTCGACGCAGACCGCGATGCGGCGACCGTCGATGGTCCGGCTGAGCGGCATGATGGTGTGGGTCGGCTCGGGGAAGGGAGGATGGTAGTTATGCGAGGCGACCGTCTTCGGATTGCGGATGTCGGCGATGTCGATCACCCGGAAACCGGCATGCCAGACCGAGGCCCAGAGTTCGTTGCCGACCCGCATGGCGTGGTGCAGCCGGTTCCTGTAGCCGGACCAGGTCGGTTTCTCGCCGGCGGCGAGATGCTGGCCCGGTATGTGCCAGCGGGAAACCTCCGTCGGGTTCGCCGGATCGGCAAGGTCGTAGATCACCAGGATGTTGCCGATATAGCCCTCCATCTCGGTCGAGATATAGGCGTAGTTCGCATCCGCATCGAAGCGGTGGACGCCGAAGCCGTGGGTGCGCTGGTAGGCGATCTGCTTCGGCTTCGTGCGGTCGGAGATGTCCCATACCTTGAAGCCGCCATCCCGGTAGCCGCGCTCGCGCGCCGCGTCCAGTTCTCCGATTCTCGACGGCTCGACGCCGAGTCTCGTGCCGAGCTCGTCCTCCGTCGCCGGCCTCCCGAGTTCTGCCTGAAGCTCGGCCCGCAGCGCCGGCAGCCGGTCGCCCTTGCGCAGGAAGTGGCGCTGGTTCTGCTCGACGTTGGTGATCATCAGGTCACCGGCGACCCGCACCTTGTGGGTGTGGGAATAATTGTCCTCCAGGCGGATCTCGGCAGCGATCTTCGGATTTTTCGGGTCCGAGACGTCGATGATGGTGGTGCCGTGCGGCGGCTTCATGTGACCGATGAAGACGTGGTTGCCGTCGGCCACCACCTGGCCGCCGCCCGGGATGTCGAGATGCCCGATACGGCGGATGTTGCGGGAGAGCGATTGTGCAGCGGCGTTCATCTCAGCTTTCTCCGGATTCGAATACGGTTCCCCGCGTGCGTTGCCGCTTGCGCCGGTACTGGAGCACGTAGGGCAGCACGATGGTGGCGACGAGCATCACCCAGAGGATGTTGCCGAGCGTCGAGGAGAACAGCACCATCGCATCGCCGTCGGACATCTTCAGCGCGCGGAGCATGTAGGCTTCCATCAGGGGCCCGAGGATCACCCCGATCAGGATCGCCGCCACGTGATAGCCGGTCTTGCGCGCGATATAGCCGATGATGCCGAAGCCGAAGGCGAGGTACATGTCGAACATGTACTCCCGCGGCACGAAAGCGCCGACCAGCGTGAAACCGATGATCATCGGCGACATGTATGTGGTGGAGACCATCGTCACCCGGGACATGTAGCGCGACATCGGCAGGATGGTGAGCGACATCAGCAGGTAGGTGACCAGCATCGCCATGAAGATGCCGTAGCCGAGTTCTGGATGTTCGAGGAACAGCCGCGGGCCGGTCTGCACGCCCTGGTACTGCATCACCACCATCATGATCGCGGCGGTCGCCCCGCCCGGAATGCCGAGCACCAGCAGCGGGATCAGGGTGCCGGAGGTGACACCGTTGTTGGCCGATTCCGGCGCGATAAGGCCTTCCGGGTGGCCGGTGCCGTACAGCTCCGGCGTCTTCGAGAAGGTCCGTGATTGCTGGTAGGCGACGAAGGAGGCGATGGAGGCGCCGGCGCCCGGAATGACGCCGATGACCAGCCCGATCAGGCTGGTCCAGGTGACATGCCAGAACCGGCGCAACGTGATGCGCACGCCCTCCAGCGTTTCGTCCCACGACCCCTTGCCAACAACCTCCTGCTTCGATTTCTGCAGGACGCTCTCGCCCTCGATTACCATGAAGGCTTCCGAGACCGCGAACAGGCCGACCAGCGCCGGGACCAGCGGGATGCCGTCATAGAGTTCGAGGAACCCCATCGTGCCGCGCGGTGTCGCATAGACAAGGTCGGCGCCGATGGAGCCGATCATCAGCCCGAAGAAACCGGCGATCAGCCCTTTCAGCGTGTCCTTGGCGGCGACGGAGGCGATCAGCGAGATGCCGAACAGCATGACCACGACCATCTCGACCGAATGCATGTAGAATCCGACGCGCGCCAGCCAGGGCATGGTGATCAGCGCGATCACCGTGGTCAGGATGCCGCCGATGGTGGACGACACGAAGGAGATGGCGAGCGCGCGCTGGCCGTGGCCTTTGCGGGCCATCGGGTAGCCGTCGAGCGGGGTCGCCGCCGCACCGGCGGTGCCGGGAATGTTGACAAGGATGGCCGGAATGCCGGCGCCCATGCGCGAGGAGCAATAGAGGGCTACCATGAAGATCAGCCCGACCTCGACCTCCATCACGAAGGTGAAGGGCAGCAGCACGATGATGGTGTTGGCGGCGCTGAAGCCGGGAATGGCGCCGACGATCAGGCCGAGGAAGATCGAGGGAACGATCACCCACCAGTAGGACAGGATGTGGAAGAAGTTCTCGACGAAGAAGGCGGCATCGATCTCCATCTCAGAACAGACCCCCGAGCAGGCTTTCGACGATGCCCTTGGGCAGCCGTGTCTCGAACAGCAGGATGAAGATGATGTAGCCGACGAGGCTGACGGAAACCGCGATGATGCCGGTGAACAGCTTCCGCTTGCCCCCGGACAGCAGCAGCATGGCCAGCCAGAGGAAAAGCGCCGTGGTCAGCGTGAAGCCGATGAATTCCATCACGACCACATAGCCGAGACTGAGACCGATGAAGGCGGCCCGTTTCGGCAGCACATGCATTGGCTGCAGCAGGTCGGAGAAACCGAGCGTCGCCTTGCCGGCCATCAGCATCCGGATCCGGCTCGCAAAGAAGATCAGCACCGTCAGGGTCAGGAAGGCCCCGACCATGTAGGCGTTGACCTGGGCCGTCCACGGCGAATCGATGACCGTCGTGACGTAGTAGATGGTGAACGCCAGGGCGCACACCGGGATGATCAGTTCGCCGCCGATCTGCCGGCGGCGTCCGTCATCGGATCCGATTTCCTCGCTCATTCTTTCCGCAATCCTGCCATTGGGTATCGATGGACCGGGGCGAAGCGCGTTCGGCGCTCCGCCCCGGCAGTCTCGTAGCGCTTGTCGCGTGACCGGTTACTTGCCGGTGAGCAGGGATTTGTACTTTTCGCCGAGCGCCATCATGTTCTTGGCGAATTCCTGGCAATCGTTCATGTCGCCATATGAGACGTATTCCCAGTTGCCGCCGAGTTTCTCGTAGGAAGGCCGGAACTCGGGATCATCGAAGACCTGCTTGAAGGTCGTCTGGATGATTTCAAACCGGTCAGGGTAGGTGTCGATGGCAGCCTTGTGCAGACCGAAGGCGCGCGAGGACAGCATCGGCGGCAGCTTGGTGCCGAAATGGTCGTTCATGGTCGGCGCGTTGTCGAGACGCTCGCCGAGCACGTTCTTGTCGTTGAAGACGAGCAGGGTGCGGACCGAATCGCCGGCATTCGCGACGGAACCGGAGGTCAGCACGCAGAAGTCCATTTCCAGCGTCACCGCGCCGGCGACGGTCTTCTTGCCGCCGGAGAGCGGCACCAGGTTGAACTGGGCGCCGGTCTCTTCACCGAGGGCGAGGATGCCGATCGAGGCGGGATGGGCGAGGCGGCTGGTGCCGACATTGAGCTTGCGCTTCTTGCCCTCGGCGACGATGTCGTCGATGGACTTGAACTTGCTCTCCGCCCCGACGAAGACGACGCCCGGATCGAGGTCGACCTGGCCGAAATAGACGAAGTCGTCGAGGTTGAAGCTCGGCTTCTTGACCACCCAGTTCAGCACTTCCGGGCCGATATTGCCGAAGATCATGCTGTAGCAGTCGGGCTTGTACTTGCCCATGTATACCTCGTAGCCGACCCGGCCCGAGGCGCCCGGGAAGAAGCCCGGCTCGAAGTTCGTCTTGAGATACTTTTTCCAGATCGCGGTGAAGGCGCGCAGGTTGCGGTCGGCGCCGCCGCCTTCCGCCGTCGGCACGATCACGTCGATGTTCTGTTCCGGAAAGGCTGCGAAGGCGCTGCGGGGCAGCGATGTGGCGGCGAGGCCGGCGCCGGCGAGCGCCGCCGTTCCGGCAAGGAAGTCGCGTCGTGACTGTCTGTAGGTCATGTTTCTCTCCCGATTTTTACCCGGGCCGCCCGATTTGAAATTCTTGTGGGCTGGCCGATAAAGCCATTCTGTCGATAATTCTAAATATTGTCGCGAAAATAATCCTGCATCCGGTCCGGAATTCCAGAATGTGGGAGACCGGTGTTGCGAGGATGATGCATGTCGTTCGGGCGTCTCTGTCCGTCAGCCTGGAACCGGGGAAGACGATCATGAGCTTCCAAATGCTTCTTCCAGCCTTGTCGACCGGTCGCTGAAGCCGACTTCGAGGATATACTCGCCCGCATCAACGAAGTGAAGGTAATCTCTGCGCATTGATCTGTCGGCCTCAACGTCTGCCGGCTTTCACTCCATCTGCCGGATTTGTCGAAATAGTGCTGTCTGGTTTTGCGGGAGTTGTTCTAACCTTAGGATAGTGCCCTTTGGCATTGTCGATAGATCACCTTCTGTGAGAAGAGTCGCATGAAACTGACGAATCTGGCTGCCGCCTTGACGCTGCTGATCACGACGGCCTGCGTTCAGCATACCGTGCAGAAAAAACCGACTGTCGACCCGGCGACAGGTCTTCAGAGCGTGTCGGCGTTCGGCCACCGGGTGGTGTTCCCGCCAGCCGTGTGGGTGAAGGGATCGGATGACGGGGCCGAAAGCGAGTATTTCAGCAGCGGTGACAGCCGTTTCGCGCTCTGGGAGCAGATCCCAAAAGGACAAAGCTTCGACAGCTGGCAACAAATGTATGCAGTTCAAATTGTTCCGGCTGAGAATGGAACGGCAATTGCCAGCAAACTGCTTTTGGACACTACGAGTGTTTTTATTGGGTCCTGCCGTCCAGGCGGTTTCGAGTCAGTCAGATTGTCAGGAAGCCCGACGGAGGGAACCTTTCTGTTCATCTGCGAGAATGTGTCAGGCTTGAACCGTTTCGGATATCGAGACGGTATGGGCGAAGTCGCGATCTTTCGCTTTGTTGGTACCGGAACAGCAGCTTTCAAGATCTATCACGAATGGAGAGGTCCCAAGTTCAGGTTTCTTGATAGAGATTCCTGGCCGGTGAGCAGGGAAGCCGTCGAAGAAGCGAAGAAGCTTATTGGCTCCGTATCGTTCGACATTGTCCACGAGTAGCGAACTGAAAGTACCCGGCTCAAGGGCCTAGCGCCGCGGCGGCAGTCCTGTCAGCAGGGCGCCCAGCCGGTCGTTGACCTCGCCCTGGCGCGGGCGCTGGCCGCCGAAGGCGAGTTCGTCGGGGGTGCGCTTGCGGACCACTGCCTCGATGGCGCATTCGCCGGTGGGCGTCAGGGTCTGGTCGAAGCGGGGCAGGCGGTAGCGGTAGGTGGCGTTCAGCAGTTCCACCTTGACGATTTCCGAGGCCGGGCCGAGACGGACCAGCGCATCCAGCAGGTTGACCGACCTGGCCGACCAGCTCTTCGCCTTGTGGATGGTGAAGCTCCAGAGATGGCCGGGCGCGAAGGTCGAGGGGAACTGGCCCTGTTCGTAGAGGTCCTCGTCGGGGG
>JAVKCR010000354.1:0-8201 GCA_040222645.1 Rhodospirillales bacterium | reverse complement strand
TTTCGAACGCGTCTTGCGGGCCATGGATGCCATCACTCCCCTGATGAATCAGACGCAACTGCCTATCACGTATCCAGAAATCCCACAACCTCGCCGGGATTAGCCGGATTGACTCTCAGGATGGCGGCATTGCCCACCCGTTCGCCGGTCAGCGCCTTGATGAACCCCCAGTGGGTGACCACCAGCGTGGTCTCGATATCGGCGCGCGCGGATGCCGCGGCGGCGAAGGCCGAGGCCCGCGCCTCGATGCCGGATTCCGGCTCCGATTCGTGCGGCCACCAGCGTTCCTCGAGATGCGTCATGTCGAGATGCGCCCAGGCCGGGGCCAGCAGCGAGCGCGGCGTGCCGATGTCGCAGGCGAAATGGAAGCGCTCGCGCACCAGATTGTCGATCTCGACCGGGGCGCCGATCACCCCGGCGATGATACCCGCGGTATGCAGGGCGCGCGTATAGGGCGAGGTGACGATCCGCGTTACCGTCTCGCCGCGCAGGCGCTCAGCGGCGGCTGCAACCTGCGCGATACCGTTCTCGGTCAGGCGCGGGTCCTCGATGCCGGGATCGATGCGGGTCCGGCCGAAATGAACGTTGAACTCGGATTCGCCATGGCGGATCAACAGCATCAGCGCCGCTCCCCGTTATCGCCGGGCGGCAGTTCGTCCGGATCCTTTTCGACCACCTCGTAATCCGCATCGACCACGGGACCGTGGCCCGGCGGCGGGCGGTGCGGGCCGTCCCGCGCACCACCATTCATGCCTCCATGCATGCCCCCTTGCATCCCCCCGACATGGACGGAGAAATTGCCGCTCCGCTGCATCCGGTGCCAGAGCGTCGCACCGGCCAGCGCGCGAACCGGCGGCACCAGCAGCAGGAAGCCCACCGCATCGGTGAGGAAGCCCGGCGTCAGCAGCAGCGCGCCGGCCAGCAGCAGGCAGGCGCCGTCGAACAATTCGCGCACCGGCAGCTCGCCCCTGTCCATGGTGGCGCGCAGCCGCACCAGCGTCGCGAGACCCTGGTGGCGCAGCATCGCGGTGCCGATGATCGCGGTCAGAACGACCGCCGCGATGGTCGGCCAGAGGCCGATGAGGTCTCCCGCCTTGATGAAGACCGCGATCTCCGCGATCGGCACCATGATGAACGCCAGCAAAATCAGGAAGCCCAAACTTGTTCTCCGCCGTTTCAAACCTATGTCTTGTTCCACGGAAAAGACCGTTGCCGGCTGGACCGCAGGGGTTTGCATCTGTAACGTAAACGCCAGTCCCGCCGCTCGCAATGCGGCCAGAACTCAACGAGGCGCGCCCAAGACATGGATAATATTCCTGTCGACATCATCCTGTTCGCCCTGCTGGCAGGTTTTCTTGTGCTCAGACTCCGCTCGACGCTGGGCAAACGAACCGGCCACGAAGGCGAATCCGGCCCCGGCTACGGCCGCAAGCAGGACGATGCCGGCCGCGACAATGACAATGTCATTTCGCTGCCAGACCGCAATGCCGCCGAGGAGAGTCCGGCCGACCGGCTGCCCGAAGGCATGGACGAGTCCTCGCCCGTCGGGGCGGGATTGACCCGCATCGCCATCGCCGACGGCAATTTCAACATCGATTCCTTCACCGAGGGCGCCAAGGCCGCTTTCGAGATGATCGTCGACGCCTTCGCCAAGGCTGACACCCGCACCCTGAAGCAATTGCTTGCGCCCGCCCTGTTCGAGAGCTTCAACGCCGCGATCGAGGAGCGCCGCGCCGCCGGTCAGCGGATCGAGGAACAGGTTGTCGGCATCGGCAAGGTCGAGGTCACGGAAGCCCAGCTCGACGGCTCGATCGCCCGCGTCACGGTGCGCATCGAGAGCGAGCAGGTCAATGTCACCTACGACAATGCCGGCGAGGTGGTCGAAGGCGATCCCAACAAGGTCGTGAAACTGATCGATGTCTGGACCTTCGAGCGCGACGTGCGCTCCAGCGACCCGAGCTGGCAGCTGGTCGACACCGCCGAACCGGAATAACGGGTCGGCGATGCGCCTGACCGCGTTCCGGATTGCCGGGCTCGCGCTCACGGCATTGCTGGCTTCCTGCGAAACCGCCGAACAGCCGCCCGCGGCGAAGCTCGTGCCGGTACAGTTCGGCGACCTCGCGGGCTGGCAGGATGACAACCTCTCCGGTTTCCTGCCCGCCTTCTCGCGCAGCTGCGCCCTGCATCTGAAACGCCCCGACGACCGGCCGGTGACGCCGTCTGAATTCGGCGTGACCGCCGGCGACTGGAAGGCCGCCTGCGCGGCGCTCGCCGCCGTCCCGGCCGGCGACCCGGCGGCGCTTCGCCAGGCGATCGAGACCCATTTCGGAATCTGGCGGCTCGAGGATGTCTCGCGCGGCGCGGAAGGGGTGGCGACAGGTTACTACGAGCCGCGATTGCGCGGTGCGCGCCAGCCGGCCGGACCCTACCGCACACCGCTTTACCGCCGCCCGCCGGAACTGGTTACCGTCGATCTCGGCGAGTTCAGCGACGACCTGAAAGGCAAGCGGATCACCGGCCAGGTCGAGCAGGGCCGCCTGAAGCCGATGCCGCCGCGCAAGGAGATCGTCGCCGGCGCCTATCGCGACCGCGGTCTCGAACTGGTCTGGGTCGACGACCCGGTCGACGCCTTCTTCCTGCAGATCCAGGGTTCCGGCCAGGTGGTGCTGCCGGACGGCGACATCCTGCGGGTCGGCTATGACGGCGCCAACGGCCGCAGCTACACCCCGGTCGGGCGCATCCTCATCCGCGACGGCGAAGTGCCGAAGGACAAGATGTCCATGCAGGCGATCCGCGGCTGGATGGAACAGAATCCCGACCGCGCCGGCGCGCTGATGGATGAGAACGCCTCCTTCGTCTTCTTCCGCGAGCTCAAGGGTGACGGTCCCATCGGCGCGGAGGGCGTGGCGCTCACCCCCGGCCGGTCGATCGCCGTCGACCGCCGCTTCCTGCCGCTTGGCATGCCGGTCTGGATCTCGACCGCAGACCCCGAGACCGGCGCCCCGATCCGCCGCCTGGTGATGGCGCAGGATACCGGCGGCGCGATCAGGGGCGTTGTCCGGCTCGACCTGTTCTGGGGTCCGGGCGAGGAGGCGGCGCACAAGGCCGGCCTGATGAACCAGCCGGTCAACATGTTCCTGCTTCTGCCTCGTGGATTTACCCCGCCTTCGGCCTGACCGGGACCACCGGCAAGTTGACCCCGGCCCGAACGGCGTCCAGATTAACCCCGTCGCCGTTATCCGGAGCCGCCATGAGCCAGCGTAAAGTCGCCCTGTTCGTTACCTGCCTGGTGGACCTGTTCCGCCCGACCGTCGGTTTCGCCGCGCTCCGCCTGCTCGAGGAGGCGGGCTGCGATGTGCATGTGCCGGAAGCGCAGGTCTGCTGCGGCCAGCCGGCCTTCAATTCCGGCGACCGGGAGGATGCACGGAAGGTCGCACGCGGCCTCATCGGGGCGTTCGAGGCGTACGACTATGTTGTCGCGCCCTCCGGCTCCTGCGCCGGCATGCTGCGCAAGCACTACCCCGAACTCTTCGCCGGCGACGGCGAGTGGGAGGCGCGCGGCAACGCGCTCGCCGCCAAGACCTGGGAGTTGACCTCCTTCCTTGTCGACGTGCTCGGCTTCGATGGCATCGATGCGGTCTATGATGGCAACATCACCTATCATGACAGCTGCTCGGGCCTGCGCGAGCTCGGCGTCAAGCAGCAGCCGCGCAAGCTGCTCGGCAAGGTGGAGGGGCTGGAAGTCACCGAATTGCCGGGGGCGGAAATCTGCTGCGGCTTCGGCGGCACCTTCTGCGTCAAGTATGCCGACATCTCCAATTCCATCGTCATGGACAAGACCAAGGATATCGCGTCGACCGGCGCCGGCACCCTGCTTGCCGGCGATCTCGGCTGCCTGATGAACATGGCCGGCAAGCTGAGCCGCGAGGGCAGCGCCATCGAGGTCCGCCATGTCGCCGAGGTGCTGGCCGGGATGACCGGCGAGGTGCCGCCGATCGGCCGGGGAGAGAAGCCATGAAGCCGACCGCCACCCATCTGAAGGAGAACGCCACCCGCGCCATGGCGGACCCGGCGCTGCGCTCCAGCCTCGACCGGATGAAGACCGGTTTCTCCTCGAAGCGGGCGGCGGCGCGCGACCGGCTGCCGGAATTCGACGCGCTGCGAGACCGCGCCCGCGACATCAAGAACGACGTGCTGGCCCATCTCGACCATTACCTCGAGGTCTTCGAGCGCAAGGTCAACGAGGCCGGCGGCACCGTCCATTGGTGCGCCGATGCGGAAGAGGCCAACCGCGCCATCCTCGGCATCTGCCAGCGGCTCGACGCGAAGACCGTCACCAAGGGCAAGTCGATGATCTCCGAGGAAATCGGGCTCAACGACTATCTCGAGAAGAACGGTGTCATCCCGATCGAGACCGATCTCGGCGAGTACATCATCCAGCTGCGCCACGAGACCCCCAGCCATATCATCGCGCCGGCGATCCACCTGCAGATGAGCCAGGTCTCCGACACCTTCCGGGAGCACCACACCCATCTCGACCCGGCCCGCCAGCTCGCGGAACCGCCGCAGCTGATGGGCGAGGCCCGCGCGGAACTGCGCGGCCGCTTCATCGCCGCGGATGTCGGGGTGACCGGTGCGAACTTCCTGATCGCGGAGACCGGCTCCACCGTGATCGTCACCAACGAGGGCAACGGCGATCTTACCCAGACCCTGCCGAAGGCGCATGTGGTGGTCGCCTCGATCGAGAAGATCGTGCCGACGCTGGAGGATGCCTCGACCCTGATGCGCCTGCTGGCGCGCTCGGCCACGGGCCAGGAGCTCTCGGTCTACACCACCTTTTCCACCGGTCCGCGCCGGACGGAAGACCCCGACGGGCCGGGCGAGTTCCATGTCGTGCTGCTGGATAACGGCCGCACCGAGCTGCTCGGCAGCGAGTTCCAGGAGATGTTGCGCTGCATCCGTTGCGGCGCCTGCCTCAACCATTGCCCGGTCTACGGCGCCATCGGCGGCCATGCCTATGGCTGGGTCTATCCCGGCCCGATGGGTTCCGTGCTGTCGCCGGGCATCGTCGGGATCGAGGATACCGCCAACATGCCGAACGCCTCGACGCTCTGCGGCCGCTGCGAGGCGGTCTGCCCGATGCATATCCCGCTGCCGCGGATGCTGCGCGCCTGGCGGGAGCGGGAATTCGACAAGGGCATCACGCCGGCCGCGGCGCGCTGGGGGCTCGGCATCTGGGCGGCGCTCGCCACCCGGCCCGCGCTCTATCGCCTGGTAACCGGCTCGGTCATCCGCACCCTCGGCGCGCTCGGCCGGGGCCACGGCCATTTCCTCAACCTGCCGCTTGCCGACGGCTGGACCCGCCACCGCGACATGCCGGCGCCGGAAGGGGCGACCTTCATGCAACAGTACAACTCCGGCCGGAGGGCGGCGCGATGAGCGGCCGCGACGCCATGCTCGGGCGCATCCGCACGGCGCTGGGCCGGGGCACGCTGGACGCCGGGGCCGCGGCCGAGATCGACGCCCGCCTCGGGCAGCCCGCGCGCAACCTCGTGCCCGAACGCGCCAAGGGCGACGATGACACCCTCGTCTCGCGTTTCGTGTCGATGGCGGAAGAAGCCTCCGCCAGCGTGGCGCGGCTGTCGTCGGCGTCCGATATCCCCGCCGCCATCGCCGAGTACCTGTCGAGCCAGAACCTGCCGAAATCGCTGCGCCGGGCAGAGCATCCGGCGCTGGAAACCGTCGACTGGTCGGCATCGCCGCTACTCTCGGTCACGACCGGGCCCACCGATGGCAACGACATGGTCGGACTCAGCGTGGCGCTCGCCGGGGTGGCGGAAACCGGCACCCTGGTCATGGCGTCGGGGCCGCAATCGCCGATCACCCTGAACTTCCTGCCCGATACCCACGTGGTGATGGTCCGCCGGTCCGACATCGTCGGCGGCTACGAGGATTCCTGGGATCGCCTGCGTGCCCATATGGGGGAACGCCGGCGCATGCCGCGGGCCGTCAATTTCATTACGGGGCCGTCACGGTCGGCGGATATCGAACAGACGCTGCTGCTCGGCGCCCACGGACCGCGACGGCTGCATATCCTGCTGCTCGACGACTGACCATGGGCAGATTGCGGCAACCCTCCCGGGACGAGATCGCCCTCTGGCACAACGTCATGAAGGATGTCCGCCGGCGGGAAGCGGAAAAGCAGGGACCGGAAGCGGCGCCAACCTCCGAAGAAGTCGTTACGCCTGCGAAACAGAAAGCGTCCCTGCGGCGGCCGGACCCGCCGCCCAGGCCGGTCCATTCGCCGCGCGACCCGGAACTCTCCCACGGCGCCATGCCCGGTGTCGACCGCCGCTCCAGCCAGCGGCTGCGGCGCGGGCAGGTCGAGGTCGATGCCAGGATCGATCTGCATGGCATGTCACAAACCGTTGCCTATCAATCTCTTATGAAGTTTCTCGAAGAATCCTGGCGCGGCGGGCGGAAATGCGTGCTGGTGATCACCGGCAAGGGGTTGCGCGAGACCGGCGAGATCGGAATCCTGCGCCGGCAGGTGCCGAAATGGCTGAACGACAATGCCCGCAACATGATCCAGGGCTTTTCCTACGCCCACCGGCGCCATGGCGGGGAAGGCGCACTCTACGTCCTGATGCGCAAGCGCCGGCCATGACACCGTTCGGCGAGAAGGTGCGCGCGCTGAGGCGGGAAAAATCTATCCAGCTCAAGCAGATGGCGGCTGACCTTAATGTTTCTTCCGCCTATCTCTCGGCGCTCGAGCATGGCCATCGCGGCCGCCCCTCGGCCGGGTTCGTGCTCCAGGTCTGCGGCTATCTCGGGGTGATCTGGGACGAGGCGGAGGAACTCAAGCGGCTGGCGGAACTGTCGCATCCCCGGGTGACCATCGACACCTCCGGACAATCCGCCCGGGCCACGCTGCTCGCCAATCTGCTGGCCCGCCGTATCACCGAGCTCGATGACGCGACGATCGACGATATCCTCAACAGGATCAGTTGATTACAGCCATTTGATCCGGGAATGATAGAAGTCCCGGCAAGCAGGTCGCGGGTTCTCCGGCGGGGCATATCCGACCTTCATCCGGATATCATCACGGGGCGGCAAGCGATTGAAATATCCACATATTTATCCACAGGCGTGATGATGCGGCAATTTGAGAACAACTTTAGGAGAATTGTCAGGAATTGATCTCAACATATTGATTTAATGCGTCTATTCAAGAACGTGCGCGGCGGTGCGGCTATTGCGATGCACAATTTCAGGTCCGGACAAAGACCAGATGTCGACAGCGGGCGAACGGTCAGAGGATGAACTTGCTGAGGTCCACGTCCTTCGCCAGTTCCCCGACCTGGGCGCGGACATAGGCGGCATCGATCTCGACCCGGTCACCGGCGCGATCGGAGGCGGTGAAGCTGATCTCCTCCAGCAATTTCTCCAGCACCGTCTGCAGGCGCCGCGCCCCGATATTCTCGACCGCGCGGTTCACCTCCGCGGCGAGATCGGCGATCGCGTCGATCGATTCGTCTTCGAAATGAAGATCGACCTCCTCGGTCTTCATCAGCGCGACATATTGCCGGATCAGGCTCGCCTCGGTCTCGGTCAGGATGCGCTTGAAATCCTCCCGGGTCAGCGCCTTCAGCTCGACGCGGATCGGCAGCCGGCCCTGCAGCTCGGGCAAGAGGTCCGACGGCTTCGAGAGGTGGAAGGCGCCTGACGCGATGAACAGGATATGATCGGTCTTCACGCTGCCGTACTTGGTGGCGATCGTGGTGCCCTCGATCAGCGGCAGCAGGTCGCGCTGCACGCCCTCGCGGCTGACATCGCCGCCGCGCTCCTCGCGCACGGTGATCTTGTCGATCTCGTCGAGGAAGACGATGCCGTCATTCTCCACCGACGAGACCGCCTCGGCGACCACCTGCTCCTCGTCGAGCAGCTTGTCGGCTTCCTCGCGCACCAGCACCTCGTAGCTCTCGCGCACCGCCATGCGCCGCGACTTGGTGCGCTTGCCGCCCATCGCCTTCTGCATCATGTCGTTGATGTTGAGCATGCCCATCTGGGCGCCCGGCATGCCGGGGATCTCGAACAGCGGCATGCCGCCGGTCCCGGAATCCGACAGCTCGACCTCGACGTCCTTCTCGTCGAGCTTGCCCTCGCGCAGCATGACGCGGAATTTCTGGCGGGTATCGTCA
>JAVKCR010000353.1:0-3445 GCA_040222645.1 Rhodospirillales bacterium | reverse complement strand
ATCTCGATGCCGAGCCACGCGGTGATCGTGGCGCCGGCCGGTACACCGGCGGATGTCGTCGCGACCCTGGAGGGCGCGATGAAGGCAGCCGGCAAGGACAAGGACTTCGACGACATGGTCACGAAGAAGCTCCAGTTCCCGAATGCCTTCATAGGCTCCGAGGAACTCAAGCCGATCGTGGCCGACATGGTTTCCGGCCTGAAGACGGTTATCGAGGCGACGAAGTAAGTCCGCCACCTTGGATACCCGGCTTTCCCGCATCGTCATCGCGTCGGCGGTCTGCCTCCTGGCGGCCGCCGGCCTTTTCTGGCTGATTCCGGCGCAGACCGGCGAGGCCAGGGCGGCGAGTGATATTTCGCCGGCCTTCTTCCCAAATCTCAGTCTCGGCATCTGTCTCCTGCTTGGCCTGTTCCTCGTCCGCGAGGCCGTCGGCGGTCGGCGGAAGCCGCAGAAGGCCGCCTCCGCGGAGGAGGAAGCGGCGGATGACGATACGCTGAGCGGCCGCGCACTGATCACCGACATGGCGATCTGGATTGCGGGCGCCGTCGCGACGATGCTGCTGCTGAAGTTTGCCGGCTTCATTCCGACCGGCATCGTTCTGCTGGCCGGATGGATGGCGTTCTGCGGTCGCCGGTTCTCATCGGGCTGGTGGCGATCGCGACCCCGGTGCTGCTCGAGCGCCTGAGCTGGTACATGCTGACGATCAGGCTGCCATGATCATCGAACAATTGATGGCAGGCTTTGCCGCCGCGCTCGACCCGGTGAACATGCTGTTCATGGCGATCGGCGTCTCGCTCGGCATCGTCGTCGGCATCCTGCCGGGTCTCGGCAGCGTCACCGCTTTGTCGATCCTGATCCCGGTTACCTTCTACATGTCGCCGCTGGTCGCCATCGCCTTCCTGGTCGGGGTCAACAAGGGCGGTACATCCGGCGGGGCGATCCCTGCGATCCTGCTGAACGCGCCCGGAACGCCGGAAGCGGCCGCCACCGCGCTCGACGGCCATCCGATGAGCAAGTCCGGCAAGCCGGTCAAGGCGATGAAGGGCGCGCTCTATTCCTCGGTCTTCGGCGATACCGTCTCGGACGTCATCCTGATCCTCGTCGCCGCGCCCTTCGCGGCCTTCGCGCTGAATTTCGGCCCGGCTGAATTCACCGCGATCCTGCTGTTCTCCTTCACCCTGATCGCCGGGCTGAGCGGCAAGTCGCTCGCCAAGGGGATCATCGCCGCGGCGCTCGGCGTGTTCCTCTCGACCATCGGGCTCGATCCCGTCGAAAGCACGCCGCGCATGACCTTCGGCTTCGTCGAACTGTTCGACGGCATCTCGCTGAACGCGGTCGCCATCGGCGCGCTGGCGCTGAGCTCGGTGATCCACCAGATGTTCCGCATGCGCCGCGAGAAGGGCGGCGCGATGGATGGACTAGCCCCTGTCATCGACGAGCAGGCCAATCGCATCGGCGTGGCGGAATTCTGGGGCAACTGGCGAACCCTGATCCGCTCGGCCCTGATCGGCAGCGGCATCGGCATGCTGCCGGGTCTCGGCGTGTCGCTGGCGGCGTTCCTCGGCTACGGCGCGGCGCAGCGGGCCTCGAAGCATCCGGAGAGGTTCGGCACCGGCATCCTCGAGGGCGTGCAGGCGACGGAAGCCGCCAACAGCGCCGTCGTCGGCGCCAACCTGGTGCCGACCATAGCGCTCGGGATTCCGGGCAATATCGCCGCCGCGCTCCTGATCGGGGCCTTCATGATACACGGCGTGGTGCCGGGCCCGTTCATGATGGAGCTGCATGGCGACCTGGTCTACGCGATCTTCGCCTCGATGCTGATCGCCAACGGCATCCACCTGGTCATCGGCCGGCTCGGTATCCGCATCTGGGGCCACATCACGCGGGTGCCGCGCGCGATCATCCTGCCGGTGGTCGTCGTGCTCTGCATCGTCGGGGTCTACATCCCGGCGCAGTCGCTGTTCGATGTCGGCATGATGCTGGCCTTTGCCGGTCTCGGCTACCTGATGCGGGTCACCGGCTTTTCGCTGGTCTGCCTGGTCATCGGGTTCCTGCTCGGGCCGATGCTGGAAAACTCGCTGCGCCAGACCCTGCTGATGTACAAGGCCGACCTCAGCATCCTGGTCTCCAGCCCGATCGCGCTGTTCTTCATGCTGCTGACGGTCTATTCGCTGTGGCGCTTCGCGCGGCGGCGGTGAGGGAAGGCGGGATGGCAGGCGACACGGCTCTTGAGACGGAAGACATCCTGGCGGCGGACATGCGGATGCGCATGCTGCGCGACGTGATGCGCGAGCCGCAGGCAAGCGAGCACGGGGTCAAGGGGCGCTTCCTGCATGACTGCCTGCTCGACATGATCGAGCGCGGCTTCTTCCGGCCGGGCGAGAAGCTGCCGGCGGAGCGGGACATGGCGGAGTTCCTGTCGCTGGCGCTCGGCACCGTGCAGATGGCGATGCGGGGGCTTGCCACATCCGGGCTGGTCGAGCGCCGCCGCGGCTCCGGCAGTTTTGTCACCTCCGCCGCCGATCTCGGGTCGACGGTCTGGCATTTCCGCTTCCTGGCGCCGGACGGCAGGACGTTGCTGCCGCATTTCATCAAGGTGCTGTCGGTCGAGGAGACCGATGACGACGGTCCCTGGACCGCGTTCCTGAAAACCTCGTCGACGATCCGCATCCGCCGCGTCGTCGATATCAGCCACCAGTTCAACACCTATTCCGTGGTCTACCTCGACGCGTTGCGCTTTCGGCCGCTGCTCGACCTGTCGCCGGAGTTTCTCTCGCAGAAGAACCTGCGGATATTCCTGCATGAACGCTACAACGCACCGACATTGCGTGCCGCGCACCGCTTCACCCACGCCGTGCCGCCGCCGGAAGCCGCGGCGGCCATCGGAACGGAAAAAGGGCAGACCGCCATGCTGGTGTCTGCCCTCGGTTACGGGTTCAGGGATGTCCCGGTGATTTTCCAGCAGATCTACGTGCCGCCCGCGGACTACGAGCTCGAGATCATCTGAACCGGATATCAGTCCGGCACGAACGGCTCATCGATATGCACGGCCTCGATCTTGTTGCCGTCCGGGTCGCGGATGAAGGCTGCATAGTAGGTTTCGGCATAGGGCCTGAGGCCGGGCTTGCCGTCGCAGGTGCCGCCAGCGGCGAGGGCCGCAACGTGGAACCGGTCGACGGTCGCCTGGTCAGGCGAGGTTATGGCGACATGGACCCCGTTGCCTGTGGTGGCCGGCGCACCATTCTCCGGCAAGGTGGCCCAGAAGTACGGATAGTCGGTACCCCAGGCCGCGCCGAAATCGGCTGTGAACACGCGGCCATAGCCGAGCGCACCCATTGCCGCGTCATAGAATTCGATGGCGCGGTCGAGATCGGTGACACCGACTGAAACATGATTGAGCATCCGATTGCTCTCCCCTTCGTTTGTTGAGGGGAGGACTATCGCC
>JAVKCR010000352.1:0-3769 GCA_040222645.1 Rhodospirillales bacterium | reverse complement strand
ACTTCTGCAAGTTCACCAACGAGACGCGCCTCGGCATCGAGGATGCCTGCGAGAATTCGCAGCAGCACTATATCTGCGCGATCAACGGCACCGCCGCCGGCGGCGGTTACGAACTGGCGCTGGCGACCGAGGAGATCCTGCTGGTCGATGACGGCTCCAGCGCCGTCTCGCTGCCGGAAGTGCCGCTGCTGGCCGTGCTGCCAGGCACCGGCGGGCTGACCCGCGTCATCGACAAGCGCCGGGTTCGCCGCGACCATGCCGATTTCTTCTGCACCGTCACCGAAGGGGTGAAAGGCAAGCGCGCCCGCGACTGGCGCCTCGTCGACGAGCTCGTCGCCCGCTCCAGTTTCGACGAGGTGGTGCGCGAGCATGCCGAGACCGCCGCCGGCCGCAGCGACCGGCCGAGGGATGCGAAGGGCATCGACTGGCCGATGGTCGCCCGCGAGGAAGACGGCGACACCATCCGCTACGGCACCATCACCATCGAGATCGACCGCGATGCCCGGGTCGCCACGCTGACAATCAACGGGCCGGTGTCGGATGTTCCCGCCGATGCGGCCGCCGCCTGCGCCGAAGGCATTGCCTTCTGGCCGCTTGCCCTGGCCCGCGATCTCGACGACGCGATCCTGCACCTGCGCACCAACGAGGCCGGGATCGGCGTCTGGGCGCTGCGCACTTCCGGCGACAACGCGCGGGTCGAAGCCTACGACGCCTTCCTCGCCGACAACGCCTCAGACTGGTTCGTGCGCGAAACGACGCTGTTCCTGAAACGCTGCCTGAAGCGTCTGGACGTCACGTCGCGTTCGATGATCGCGCTGATCGAGCCCGGCAGCTGCTTCACCGGCACCCTGCTGGAACTCGCGCTCTGCGCCGACCGCTCCTACATGCTCGACGGCGTGTTCGAGGGCGACAACCGCGCGCCGGCCGCGATCCGGCTGACCGCGATGAATTTCGGTCCATACCCGATGGGCAACGGCCTGACCCGGCTCGAAACCCGCTTCCTCGATGACGCGGAACGTTTCGGCGAGCTGGAAGCGGAAACCGGCCGCGACCTCGAGGCGGCCGACGCCGACGAACTCGGTCTGGTCACCTTCATTCCCGATGACATCGACTGGGAGGACGAGGTGCGCCTCGCGCTCGAGGAACGCGCCGCCTTCTCGCCGGACAGCCTGACCGGCATGGAGGCGAGCCTGCGCTTCGGCGGTCCGGAAACCATGGAAACCAAGATTTTCGGCCGGCTGACGGCCTGGCAGAACTGGATCTTCCAGCGCCCCAACGCCGTCGGCGAGACCGGTGCGCTCCGGAAGTTCGGCACCGGCACGCGCGCCGAGTTCGACCCCAACCGGGTCTGACGGCGGACAGGACAGGATTTCGAAGGGAGAGGCCCGATGAATACCGGCATCAATTACTCGGAAAAAATTCCGAACAACGTCGATCTCAGCAATGACCGCCGCCTGCAGCGCGCGCTGGAGAAGTGGCTGCCGGAATTCCAGGGCTGGTGGAACGAACTCGGCCCGGTCGGCAGCCACGATTACGATGTCTTTCTCCGCACCGCGGTCAGCGTCGACAAGGGCGGCTGGGCGAATTACGGCCACGTGAAGATGCCCGAGTACCGCTGGGGCATTTTCCTGGCGCCGCCGGAAGCCGACCGCCAGATCAGCTTCGGCATGCACAAGGGCCAGAAGGCCTGGCAGGAGGTGCCGGGCGAATACCGTTCCGAACTGCGCCGGCTGATCGTCACCCAGGGCGACACCGAGCCCGCCTCGGTTGAGCAGCAGCGCCATCTCGGGCGCACCTGCCCGTCGCTCTACGACCTGCGCAACCTGTTCCAGGTCAATGTCGAGGAAGGCCGCCATCTCTGGGCGATGGTCTACCTGCTGCACGCCTATTTCGGGCGCGACGGCCGCGAGGAAGCCGAGGAGATGCTGGCGCGCCATTCCGGCGACGCCGACAAGCCGCGCATCCTGCAGGCCTTCAACGAGCAGACGCCGGACTGGCTATCCTTCTTCATGTTCACCTTCTTCACCGACCGCGACGGCAAGTACCAGCTCGCCTCGCTGGCGGAGAGCGGATTCGATCCGCTATCGCGCACCTGCCGCTTCATGCTGACGGAGGAAGCCCACCACATGTTCGTCGGCGAGACTGGCGTGCAGCGGGTGGTGCAGCGCGCCTGCGACCTGATGAACGAGCACAAGTCCGACGACGTGCGCGCCCATGGCGGCATCGACCTCGACACCATCCAGCGTTACATCAATTTCCACTTCTCGGTCTCGCTCGACCTGTTCGGCCAGGAGACCTCCACCAACGCCGCGAACTACTACACGATGGGCCTCAAGGGCCGTTTCCAGGAGACCCGGATCGACGACGATCACATCCTCACGGACGCCGTCTACAAGGCGCCGGAAATTCGCGGCAACGAGATCCTGATGGTCGACGCGCCGGCGCTGCACGCGGTCAACGAACGGCTGCGCGACGATTACGTCACCGATTGCCAACGCGGCGTCGACAAGTGGAACCGCGCCATCGCGGCGGCCGGCATCGACTACAGGCTGACGCTGCCGCATCGCGGGTTCAACCGTGGTATCGGCCTGTTCTCCGGCAGCCATGTGACGCCGGACGGCAAGGTGATCGATGCCGAGACCTTCGAGCAGAATCGCGGGCGCTGGCTGCCGACCGACGAGGACCGCATCTACATCCAGTCGCTGATGAAGGCGGTCACCGAGCCCGGCAAGATGGCCGCCTGGATATCGCCGCCGCTGAAGGGCATCAACGGCATGCCGATCGACTACGATTACGTCCGGTTCAACTGATCCCCGGGGATTCGCCTCCAGTTTGCGGGATTGAACCGGCTTCCTCGGCCTCCCCCTCACGGGGGAGGCCTTTCTTTTTGAATTATCGTCATTGCGATCCATTTTCTAAAAATATCGATATTATTTGACTTCGACACATCCTTTCGACAATCATCCCCCGGGTAGAGATATCAGGCGTCGGCAAGAAGCGCCGGCGCCGGTAACAGGCGAAGGTGAGACAATATGCGATTCATGACGGCTGCCGGGACTGGCGGAACAACGCTCCACGCGATCACCGGGGAAGGCGCTGTTCTTCTGACCGGGGCGCCCGGCATCGACGGCGGTGACCTCCGATGCATCATCGACGGCGGCGCCGCCGTGCTCGACGCCGCGGCGAAGGCTGCCGCAAGCGGGTCCGCTGTCAGCGTATCGTCACTCACCCCGGCGATGCCGGTCACCCGGCCCGGCAAGATCGTCTGCCTCGGCCTCAACTATCTCGACCACGCCAAGGAAGGCGGCTACGAGATGCCGGACTATCCGGCCATGTTCCTTCGCGTTGCATCCTCCATGATCCCGGCGGAAGCGCCGATGATCGATCCCGCCTGTTCCGAGAAACTCGATTACGAGGCGGAACTCATGGTCATCATCGGCAAGGGCGGCAAGCATATCGCCGAGGCGGACGCGCTCGCCCATGTCTTCGGCTACACCCTGTTCAACGACGGGTCAGTGCGCGACTACCAGCGCAAGACCCATCAATGGACGCCAGGCAAGAATTTCGACGGCACCGGCGCGGTCGGCCCGGTCGTGGTCACACCGGACGAGCTGCCGGCGGGCGCATCGGGCCTGCGCATCCAGTCGCGCCTGAACGGCAACATCATGCAGGACGGCAGTACCGCCGACATGATGTTTCCGGTCGCCCAGACCATCGCCACGCTCTCCGAATTCATGACGCTGGAACCCGGCGACATGATCGCCATGGG
>JAVKCR010000351.1:0-10342 GCA_040222645.1 Rhodospirillales bacterium | reverse complement strand
CTCATGGTCCGGGTGAATTCGTAGAAGGCAATCGATGCCGGGCTCTGGCTGTAGGCCTTCGCGTAGATTTCCGTCGCCTTGGCATCGGCAAGCCCCCTGATCTCCTCGACCGCACGGTAGGCTTCGGACTGGATCTTGTTGAGATCGCGCACACGGTTGCCGCGGATGCGCGCGGCCTCGCCATTGCCTTCCGACAGGAAGCGTTCCGCGATCTGCCGGCGCTCGCTGATCATGCGGTCGTAGATCTTCGGCCGGACGCTCTCATTGTAATTGATCCGCTTGAATCGGATATCGAGCAACTCGATACCGAATATCCGAACCTTCTCGGCCGCAGCCTGGAAGATCTCCTGTTCGACCAGCATGCGGCCCTTATGAATAGGCACGAGCGATCCGATATCCTGCTCGCGTTCCGCATCGCTCAGGAGGGCATCGCGCAACGGTATGCGATCCTTTGTCGTGCGGATGATTTCGATCAGTTCATGCTTGGCAACGGCATTGCGCGTTTCGCTGCCGAGGATGTCGTCAAGGCGGGACTGGGCGCTGCGTTCATCGCGCAGGCGCAGGAAGTACTGCAACGGGTCGGTGATCCGCCAGCGGGCGAACAGGTCCACCGAGATGTAGAGCTTGTCCTTGGTTGGCATGTCGGACGGGTTGCCGTCCCACTCGAGCACGCGCCTGTCGATCGGATTGACGTCCTGTATGAACGGCAGCTTGAACTTCAGGCCGGCCGTCGTTATCGGCTCGCCGACCGGTTTGCCGAACTGCGTGATGATCGCCTGCTCGACTTCGCCGACCGTGTAGACCGAACTCATCGAGACATAGGCCCCGAGCGCCAGCAGTCCGGCGGCGCCCAGCAAAATATTCCTGTTCATGGCAGTTTTCCCTGTGACGGGTCGAGATTGAGGAGCGGCAGGATGCTGTTCGTCTGCTCATCCACGATGATCTTCGAACGCAGGGCGGGCATGACCTCCTGCAGGGTCTCGATATAGATTCGACGACGCGTGACCTCCGGAGCCTTCTGATATTCCGACAGCAGCGCGCTGAACCGGGAGGCATCGCCTTCCGCCTCGTTGATCCTTTTCAGACGATAGCCGTCCGCCTCGCGGATACGCTGATCCTTTTCACCTTCGGCCAGCGGAATGACCTTGTTGTAGTCGCGCCGCGCCTCGTTGATGAGCTTCTCTTTCTCCTGCTGGGCCTGGTTCACCTCGTTGAAGGATTCCTGAACCGGCTCCGGCGGATTGATGTTCTTCAGTTGCACCTGATCGATGCTGATCCCCATGGCATACTTGGTCGCGAGGATCTGCATCTTGGTCAGCGCCTCTGTCTCGATTCCCTGGCGCCCGATGGTGATCACCTCGTCGACGGTGCGATCGCCGACAACCTCTCGCATCACCGATTCCGACACGTAACGGAGGGTCTCACCGGGCTCCCTGACTTCGAAAAGGAAGTTCTGCGGGCTCGAGATGCGGTACTGCACGACCCATTCGACCAGCGCGGCGTTCAGGTCCCCGGTTACCATCTGTGTTTCCCGGGTCGCATTGCGCGGCAATACGGACTGGTAGGGATCATTGGCGCCCGGCGTCGAAAAACCGAACTCCAGCTTCAGCTGACGCTTGATCGACACCACTGTCGTGAAGTCGATCCCGAGCGGCAATCGCAAATGCAGGCCGGGCGGAACCTCCTTGAGATATTTTCCGAAACGCTGCACCACAGCGACGGAATCGCTCGGCACGGTGTAATAGGCCGACCAGATACCCCAGACGACCAGGGTCGCAAACGCGATGGCGAGAACGATTCTCGGACTTCCGCCACCCGGCATCATCTTCCGGAGACTGTCCTGCCCTTGCCGGATGATGTCTTCAATGTCGTGAACGGGCCCCGGCCGGTTGCCCCAGCGGCCGCGGTGACCGGCGTCACTGTACTGTTTTGGCATGGAAGGCTTCCTCTCAGAAAATTGTGGGAAGAGGCCGCGCGCCGGGACATCCGGGAACCGAGACGAACGGTCACGCGACTCCTTCAGTGCAGCACTGATCTGTATCGGCAGGCGAACAACCGTGGCTTCTGCGCCAAACGAACGGAAGTCGGGAAACCGGGAATTTGTATTCCGCCATCACGGAGAGGCGGGAAAGTCGGAGGGGGGGCCCCCCCTCCGTTCGATCCTACGACTTCGGCGTAGACGCCGCGTCGGCAGGCTTCTCGGCGGGATTCGGCAAAGCCGTATCCCCTGCCGGTGCGGATTTCTGCTTGTTTTCCGACTTGTCGTCGCCCGATGCGGAAACTGAGGTGGTCATTTCATTGGAGGGCATAGTAACCCCTTTCGGATTCAGCGGACATGAATTTGCCGCTTAATAAGAGATGGTTCTGTTAAATAATTATTCAATAGTTTTCTCGTTTATTTTTATTGATGATTCTTATTTATTTACAATAATCAAACATATTCAGAGAATTCCCAAATATTTGTGCACCCAGGCACAATTTGAATTTAATTTTTTATTGGAATCACCCAGGCAAGCGAACGGCCGACAGGACAAGATCACAAGACGCTCGGCCCGTTCCAATGTGCAGAGGAATCGCGGCCAGCCGATCAGGGTGCAGCTTGTCGCGGTGCAGGGGAACGACCCGCGCGCAGGCGGGAATGGTGGCAGAGGGGTAATGGGACCATGCGCCTGCTACAGGGCTCTGAAACTCCTGGCAATCTGAAGCCCGTTTCCCCCTCATCCCGGACTTGATCCGGGATCCAGATTGGATCGGCACAGCCTTGTAGCTCTGTAGCTCTGGATCCCGGATCAAGTCCGGGATGAGGGAGATGGCATAAGATGCCGCAGCCCCCTACTCCTTCCCCACCATGTACGCTCGCAGCACCGCATTCATCCGACTCTGGTAGCCCGGTCCGGTAGCCTTGAACCAGGCGAGTACGTCCTCGTCGAGGCGGATCGAGATGGCCTGCTTCGGGACCGGCATGAGCAGGTCCGCATTCGTCCAGAAGGCATCGTCCAGCAGCGGGGCGGAATTCGGATCCTGACCGGCAGCCTCTGCGATTTCGGCATCGGTCAGCCGGTCGGAGGCGGCCCACCCGTCCGCTGACGGTGTTCCCCTGTCTTGCCGTTGTTTCTTCGCTTCAGACATTGCCGTGGATGATCCTGTAGTAGCTGGCCCGTTCAGCCGAAATTGCCCGACGGGCGGAGATGATCCGGGTTGTCTCATCGCGCGGCGTATGCACGACGACGAGACAACGTCCATCCGCCTCCCCGACCGAGATGTAGCGCGGCTCTCCATAATCCGTCCTGTCGTCGATCCGCGTCAGCCCCGGGCCGGCGAATATCCGGCTCGCCTGGAGTAAACTCACCCGGTGCTTCGCCAGATTCGCGGCAGCCTTCGCCGGGTCCCATTCGAAGGCATCGAACATTTATATACGCCTGTATATACATTTGTCCATTGTGCAGTGCCGGACTGCCGATGGACAATGCTATTCAGGGCGCAGGTTGGTTTTCGGATTGCACAATGAGGAAGGCTGTTGTTGCCTTCTTCCCCGAGGCGGACCCTGTTCCCGCGACGTGCACCAATCACACCAACATCGTCATCAACTCTGTTATGTTGCTTGTCCTGCCCCCCCCCTCGTTCCCACGAAAGTGGGAACCCCGAGAGCCGATCACCTCCGTCTGCCGCAGAGGCTCCCACTATCGTGGGGCGAGGGACAGGGGCACAGGGCTCATGATCCTGATGGGGGTCAGGATGACGACTTTCTTGGAGTGGTGGAGCCGAGCACAAACCGCCCGAAAATCCGGGGCCGCCGCGAGCGGAACCCGGGATGAGGAGCGGCGGACTTGGATTCAGGAGATCCCGGACTGCCACTGCCGGCATCCGGGAGACGCGACCGGCAAACATGAATGGCGCACCGGGGAATATGCAGCCCCCTTGTCCCGGCAGGGCACCGCGCCTGGCTCAAGCGGGGATGGATGCTTCACGGCGCCCTGCCGCGACAGTTCCCGCGTCCGGCGTTCAATCCACCGCCACGGCCTCGGTTTCACCGGCCGCCTGGACGTATGGCATGTGGATCGTCACGGTCGTCCCCTCCCCTGGGGCGCTGTCGATTTCAAGCCGACCGCAATGCATGTCGAGGAGAGTCGTGACGATCGACAGCCCGAGGCCGGTTCCCGACTGCGCGATATGCGGGTCGATCTCGCCCCGGTAAAAGGGCTCCACGATCCTCCCAAGCAGCTCCCTTGAAATGCCCGGTCCGTTGTCGCTTATCCTGACGGCGAATTCCCTGCCGCGTTCCTCGATACCGATGTCTATCCGTCCGCCCGGATAGCTGAACTTGACCGCATTGGAGAGGACGTTCACGAGGATCTGCTTCGTCGAGCGGCGGTCGGCGACGAAGACCAGCGGATGCGGCGGGCCGTCCTGCGCGATCACCATACCCTTCTCCGCGACAATCGGGTCCATGATGCGGAGGCAGTCCGCGATGACGTCACCCAGCACCAGTTCCTCGAACTGAAGCGAGCGCATGCCGGCTTCGATCTCGGATATGTCGAGGACATCGTTGACCAGGTCGAGCATCAACGAGCCGCTCATATGGATGCCGTGCGCATAGTCCCTGTACTTCTCGGATCCGAGCGGGCCGAAAACCTGTTCCCTGAGCATATCGCTGAAACCGATGATGGCGTTCAGGGGGGTGCGGAACTCGTGGCTCATGGTCGCGAGGAAACTGGACTTGGCGCTGCTGGCGGCCTCGGCTTCCAGGTGGGCCGCCTCGGCGGCATACTTGGCGTTCAGGAGTTCAGTCATGTCCACGCTGATCGACCCGACACAGATGATTCCGCCGTTTTCGTCGTAGATCGGGAACTTGGTAACCCGCAGCGTACGCACGTCACCGGTGGCAAAGGTTCGCGTGATCTGGTGGAAGCCGATGGCGCCGGTCTCGAGACAGTCCTTCTCGAGTTCGGCCGCTGACCTCATATGGCTATCGAACCTGAAGCTCTGCGCCCGGTTCGTTCTCTGTCCGACGAGCTGTTCCCTGGTAAGGCCGTACCAGTCGAGGTAGGTCCTGTTGACGTTGCGGATGATGCTGTTGCGGTCCTTGACGATAAGCCCGAGCGGTATGTTATCGAAGATCGACTGGTAAAGGATCTCGTTCTTCTCGAGCGAACGGCCATGCTCCATCGCGGCGTCGTAGCGGCGTACAAGGCTGATCACGACCAGTGCAAACCCGACCAGCAACAGCGAATTCGCGGATGCGGCGACGTACCAGCGAAGTTCCACCTTTTGCGCCAGCAGGTCGGTCAGGTACGTCAATCCCGCCGCACCGGGCAGCGCCGGCGCAGCGATGAAGTCGAGCAGGTAGACGCATACGAGCAGCCACAGGCCCGCGCCGAAAACCATCGTGCCGGCGACCGCCCTCACCCGGATGACCGTATGCCGGTTCCGGAACACGATGACGGTTGTGAGGATCGCGACACCCAGCAGGATCAAGGTGAACAGGAGCTGTTGCCACCAGTCCGGCAATTGCAAGACATCCCGCACGGCAAGCTGCTCCCTGTTGCTCAAGACGATCCGTCCGAACGGACCTTAGCACCCGTGACAGAAATGTATCGGAAACTGACAAACCCGTGATCGGATGCAAGTTTCGGACATCGTGATCACCATGCACCGGGCAGGCCGGCCGATCCAGCCTGCTCCGCAACCGGCAGGGGCTTCCAGCCTGCAATGGACCCGGCGGATTCCGTCCGGCAGGTAACCGCGCAAGCGGCCCATCCCGCGCGCAGGATCTGTGGAAGTCGGTCATGCAGACGGCCTTCTCGGGCAGTCACAGCTGCGCCGCGCCCCCTTCGCCCCTGCGGGGCACTTCCCCCGGCGGGGGAAACTACCGCCTTGGATGTCAGTCAAGTACCCGCACGATTCCGTTCTCCGGATCGACCTCGACCCGCTCGCCCGTCCGGATCAGCGTGGTGACGTCGCCGCCCTCGAAGCGGTCGACCATCGCCATGTCGGCGAGCGCGGCGCCCTGGGCCAGGATGGTGTTGGCGTTGTTGAACAGGATCGCCTTCGGCGCGATGCCGCGCGATGTCATCTCGTGCAGCATCCAGGCCGAGGCCACCCCGCCCTTGGCGGTGTTGAGCACCAGGATCTTGTCCCGGTAGCTCTCGCCCGCCAGCTTGTGCTGCGGGCGGGAGAACACGCCCCGGATGCGGTCGAGATCGTAGCGGGCGGAGAAATTGTCGTCGGCGACCAGCGCCTCGCCCTCGACCTTCGGCCCGATGCCGACATGGCATTTCAGTTCCCTCATCGCACGATCTCCCCCCTGCAGGCGCTTTCGATGCATTCGTCCATGGCGGCGAGCGCCGGCTGGTAGCCGTAGCCGCCGAGGATGTTGACGATCTTCGCGGAGTTCGAGAGCAGCCGGTTCCAGCCGTTGGCCTCGCGGATCTCGCTGGCATATTGATTGTAGAAGCAGGTGCCCTCGAGCACCTTGCCGCCGACCGCCTCGATGCGGCCGACGAAGCCCATGCGGGTGGCGTCGGCATAGACCGAGGGCGAGGTGCAGACCAGCAGCGCCGTGTCCTTGTGCAGCGTCCGGCCGTCGATCAGGTCGGCGACCTGCTGCATCTCGACGATGGAGAGCTGCGGCGCGCCGAACACCACCACGTCGACCTTGTCGCCGGGCTGGCCGAAGGAGGATTGCAGCGCGTCGAGATCCTCGCCCGTCACCTCCTCGGCCTTGAGCCTGTCGCCGCCGACGGCGGCGAGGTTCGGGCATTCCGGGGTGATGCCGGCGAGGTGGAACAGCGGCGTCGAGCCGTAGCTCGCCATCGCCGCACCCATATGCTTGAACTCGTCGGAGGTCGGGATCTTCTCGACGCCCTCGATCACCGGCACTTCCCAGTAGGAGCCGGCGCGGCGGCCGACAACGGCGCCGAGGATGCCCCAGTCCGTCAGGTTCTTCGGCTGGCGGCGTACCACGTAGCGTTTCGTCGCGCGGCGGTTCTCGTCGAGATGCAGGCCGTAGCGCGGCGTGCGGCCCGTCAGCCCGGCGGCCAGCGCCGAGGGTCCGCCCTCGAAGTTCGAGCGCGCGCCGAGCGCGGAATTGCAGTAGATCACCACGCCGGTATCGCCGAAGGCGACGTGGTCGCCCTGCATGGGCGGCATGATGGTCTGGTAATTGATGCAGGTGTTGGTCATCAGGATGCCCAGCTTCTCGCAGGCCGCGATCATCCGGCGCTCGATGGCGGCCATCTCCTCGGTCTGGCCGAGCGGGCGGTAGTAATTGAGGTCGACGCCGCGCGGGTCGGTGATCATCGGGATGGCGACGCGGCGGTCCGTCGCCGGGTGGGCGGCCAGCCCCTCGAGGAAGCTGGCGCCGGCATCGCCGAGGCTTTCCGGGTCGGCCATCATGTGGGATTGCGAGACCGGCACCAGGTCGGCCGCGTCGAACATCCGCCCGACCTTCATCATGTGGTCCATCGCCCAGCGGCGGGGTTCGCCCCTCTCGCCGGCCAGCATGGCCTTCTCCTCGTCGTTCAGCTTCATGCCGCCTCCCTTTGCGCCCGATTATCCGTTGTCAACCGGCCGGTTTCGCCCGGATAGTCATTTACTATATAGTAATTACATCATAGTATTTATCCATGAGCAAGCCCAGATCAGAGTCCATGCGATGAGCACCGCCGCCGACCCGGCCGCCCGGGAATTCGTCCGCCGCTACTGGCCGGAAGACGATCCACGGCCGAAGCACGCGCGGCTGCGCGCCGCCTTCACCGCCTCGATCATCGACGGGTTCTGGCTGCCGGGCGCGCGCCTGCCGACGGAGACCGAACTGGTCGCCGCCACGCCCTGCAGCCTCGGGACCATCCAGCGCGCCCTGCGCGACCTCGCCGGCGACGGCATCATCGAACGCCGCCGAGGCTCCGGCTCCGTCGTCGCCGACCATGACCGCTCCATCGACCGGCCGCTGCATATGCGCTTCCGCGATCCGGCGCGGCCGGAAGCCGGGCTGTTGCCGGTCTACACCCGCGCGGTGAAACGCGAGATCGCGGTCGCACCCGGCCCCTGGTCGGCAGTGCTCGGCGGGGAGGATATCGAGGTGCTGCGCATCGACCGGGTCTTCACCATCGGCGAGGAACTGCGCGTCTACGCGATCTTCCGCGCGGCGGCGGTGCGCTTTCCCGATCTCGCCGAACAGCCGCTGGCGGAGATGGCCGGCACCAACCTCAAGCTGCTGATCGGCAGCCGCCACCGCCTCGCCGTCCACCGTGTCACCCAGCAATTGCGCATGGAGGTGCCGCCGGTGCGCATCTGCCGGGAGAGCGACTGCCGCATCGGCGAGCCGGCCTCGGTGCTGAACGCGGTCGCTCTCTCGCTCGACGGTGAGGCGATCTACCATCAGGATTTCTACATTCCCCGTTCCCGGCTGGTGCTCGAACTCGGCACCCTGCCGGTCTGAGGTCAGAATGCGGCGGCGGGAACCCGCCTTGTAAAGGCGGATCGGCCTGGAACGGTTACTGAAGCGGGGAAAAAGTGGCGCGCCCGGGAGGATTCGAACCCCCAACCTCCTGATCCGTAGTTTGATGGTCTCAATACTGACCATCCACAGACGATACGGATAAACAGCAGTCTTCGGGTATTTTTAAGGCTTACAGACGCAACAGCTACTGATTGATACCGGCTGTCATGGTCGCTAAAATGGTCGCTAAAATCAGGATAGCGACCATGAGCGCAGCAAAGCGGAAGATCACAACCGAAGCCGTTAAAGCACTTCAGCCGGACGGATTGTTCTGGGACACGGAGATTTCCGGGTATGGCGTCCGCTGTCAGCGGCTGTCCAAGGTCTATTTCGTCCGCTACAGGATCGGCGGAAGAAAGCGGCAGTTCACCATCGGCAAGCACGGCTCGCCGTGGACGCCTGACACTGCCCGTAAGGAGGCACGCCGCGTTCTCGGCATCGTCGCGACCGGGAACGATCCCGCGATAGACAGAGACACCGAGAAATCAGCAGCCACTGTTCACGACCTCGCCGGACGGTTCATGGCTGAGCATGTATCTCCAAAGCGAAAAGAGCGAACCGCCATCGGGTATCAGGACATCCTCGATCGGCTTGTACTTCCAAAGCTAGGCAAGCTGAGGGTGAAGGATGTTCAGCGTTCGGACATTGCGAAGCTGCATCACTCGATGCGGGAAAGCCCATATCAGGCAAACCGGGTTCTAGCCGTCCTGTCAAAGATGTTCAGCCTGGCTGAAGGCTGGGGCGACCGGGATGAGGGAACCAATCCTTGTCGCCATATAGAGAAGTATCGCGAGAAGGCCCGCGAGCGATTCCTGACTGGTGAAGAACTCGCGGCGCTTGGGGAAGCGCTCCGGCAGGCCGAAGCCCGCGCGGCTGAAATCGAGACGCGCCGGAAGGAGATCGACGACCTCCGACCCGTAGTGAATGCGAAGGCGACCGCCCGGAACCGGGATGATCGACAGGCCGCGAGGAATAGGATCGAAGCGCTTCGGGACGAGATACGGGAAATTGGCTACGCTCCTCCGCCAGAGGCCATCGCCGCAATACGTCTCCTGATCTTCACGGGTGCCCGGCTTTCGGAAATCCTCACCTTGAAGTGGGACTATGTGAGCATCGAGCGTGCCGAGGCCCGACTGCCGGACAGCAAGACAGGGGCGAAGACTATCCACCTTACCCCTCCCGCGCTGGAGGTGCTGCAGGCCCTGCCAGTTGTTTCTGGAAATCCTTACGTCATCCCTGGGGCGAAGCCGGGGGCGCATTTCGTGAACCTGAAAGACCCTTGGGGCGCGATACGGAGAGACGCCGGGTTGGAGGATGTTCGGATACATGACCTCCGGCATTCCTTCGCCAGCATTGGCGCAGCGGCCGGCATGGGTCTTCCGATCATAGGGAAGATGCTCGGGCACACCCAACCTCAGACAACCCAGCGCTACGCTCATCTGTCAGACGATCCGGTAAAGGCGGCGGCTTCAATGGTAGCTGGTCGGATCAAGGCTTCAATGACACCGGATCAAGGCGGGGAAGTGGTTCCGCTGCCATCGGGAAAGGGATGAGGATCTAGTTCACCATGGCGGGGATAGGGTAGCTCCCGACAAGCCGGAACCGCACCGGCTTCCCCGCCGCCAGTTTGCGGATACGCCAGGCGGAGGTGCTTCCATGAAGAAAGAGTTTGTACCGGAAGACATGATCACGATTCTGGAAGCGGTGGAGCGTATCTCATCCCACCTTGCCTCCGAACATGAAGAATCGGATGTCGAGGCCCGCGACCGGGTGGTTTCGTGGGTTCAGAACGAATGCTACTCCCGCCGCCTGCACGCCTATCTTTTTTTGAGCGGATTTCTG